>DATMAH010000370.1:0-3925 GCA_035583735.1 Dehalococcoidia bacterium | reverse complement strand
CGCTCATGCCTGTACTCCTTTCAACTCCCTCGTCTGAGCATCATGCGCCCGCTGACATATCAGATCCGTAACAGCCTGAATGATGAGCGTGAAACCGGCCAAGCCTCTGCCACGCCTGCCGATGACAGAGTTTGCATGTTGACCTTCGATATTGGATGCAAACACGGCGCGGACGGTATGATTCGGCTTGCGACGGGCTTCACAAAGCAGGGAGAGCAGCGTGCCGCCAAAGACCCCCTACATCGAAGTACGCAAGTCCCGCATCCAGGGACGCGGCGTCTTCGCGACGAGGACCATCCGCAAGGGGACGCGGATCATCGAGTACACCGGCGAGCGCATCAGCACCGCCGAGGCCGACGAACGGTATGACGACGACACGATGGAGCGGACGCACACGTTCCTCTTCACCGTCAGTCCGAACACGGTCATCGACGCGACCCACAGTGGCAGCGATGCCCGCTTCATCAACCACTCCTGCGACCCCAACTGCGAGGCGGTGCTGGAGGACGGCCGCATCTTCATCGAAGCGCTCACCACCATCCGGCCCGGGACAGAACTAACGTACGACTACAATCTGGAACGTGGCCGCGGCTTCAAGAAGGAATGGGAAGCGCGCTACCCGTGCTACTGCGGCTCAGAGAACTGCCGCGGCACGTTGCTGAAACCGCAGGCAAGGCGCAAGCCGGCCGCCAACGGCCACCGCAAGTCCTCCGCCCGCAAGCGGACGGCCGCAACCGCGCGTTGACGGCACGGCCAGACCGTTTCCGCTCCCCCGTCCCTCCGCCGATTATACTTCCCCCACAAACTGACCGACCGCCCCCGCATGCCCGTTTCTCATCGCCGGGAGGAGTCGCATGCCTGGCACGCGCATCTGCCTGTACGCGGCGGCTTTGGCCGCCGTCCTGCTGCTCAGCATCCGCGCAACGCCGGCGTCGGCGGTCGACCTTGTGTCGCTGCAGCCGCTCGCTTCCGGTCTCACGCAGCCGACGTCGATCGCGCATGCGGGCGACGCGCGGCTGTTCATCACGCAGAAGAACGGCGTGGTGCGCGTCTGGGACGGGTCCACGCTGCTGCCGCTTCCCTTCCTGAACATCTCCGGCATCATCTCCACCGACAACGAGGACGGGCTGCTCAGCATCGCCTTCCACCCGGACTACGCCAGCAACGGCCGTTTCTTCATCGATTACGTGAACGCCGCCGGCGATATCGTGATCGCGGAATACGCCGTCTCCGGCGACCCCAACGTTGCGGACCCGCTGAGCGGCACGCCGGTCCTCACGATCACGCACCAGCCGGCCAACAGTCACAACGGCGGCCAGATCGCGTTCGGGCCGGACGGCTATCTCTACATCTCCGTCGGCGACGGGAGCCTCAACCAGGGAGCGCAAGCGCAGGACACCACGAACGCCTTCGGCACCATCCTGCGCATCGATGTCGACGGCGGCGTGCCGTACGCCGTGCCGGTGGACAACCCGTTCGCCGGGCCGGGAGATCCCGGCCTCGACGAGATCTGGGTGTACGGGCTCCGCAACCCCTGGCGGTTCAGCTTCGACCGCCTCACCGGCGATCTCTTCATCGGGGACGTCGGTGAGCAGGTGACCGAAGAGGTCGACCTCGTGCCCGCATCGAGCACGGGCGGCGAGAACTTCGGCTGGCCGATCACCGAGGGGAGCAACTGCTTCAACCCGCCGGTTGGGTGCGACACGTCGGGCCTGACGTCCCCCATCATCGAGTACGGCCACGGCAACGGCGATTGCTCCGTCACGGGCGGCTACCGCTACCGGGGCGCGCAGCCGTACTTCTACGGCAAGTACATCTACGCCGACTTCTGCAGCGGCCGCATCTGGGCAGCGACGGAGGGCACCGGCGACTGGACGAGCCAGCTCCTCGTCGATCCTGCGTTCCTCATCGCCACGATGGGCGAGGGCGCCGACGGCGAGCTCTACGTCGGCGGTTTCAGCACCGGCACCCTCTACCGGATCAGCGCGCTGGACACCGACGCGGACACCATCCCCGACGGCGCGGACAATTGTCTCAGCATCGCCAATCCCGGGCAGGAGAACGCCGACGCGAACTTCTTCGACCAGACGCCGCCGCTGGCCCTCGACGACGCGACGTGGATCAACTCGGACGATCTCGGCGACGCCTGCGACAGCGACGACGACAACGACGGCATCGCCGACGCCACCGAAACGGCGGGCGCGCCGTGCGCCTCCGCCGCGGGCCCGACCGACCCTCTACGGCTCGACGGCGACGGCGACCGCTTCACCGACGGCGCCGAGTGCGCGCTCGCGACGGACCCGGCGTCCGCCGCGTCACCGCCGCCGGCGATGCCGCCCGGCGACACAGACGGCGACGGCCTGCCCGACGCCTTCGAGGGCAACATCGGCACCAGCCCGGCCGACCCGGATACCGACAACGACGGCCTCCGCGATGGCGTCGAGTATCGCCACTACGGCAGCAGCCCGCTCTCCGTGGACACCGATGGTGACGCCTGTCCCGACCTCAAGGAGGCCGCATCCATCGACTCCAACATGACGGTTGGCGCCAGCGACCTCGGCCTCATCGCCAGCGCGTTCGGGAACTACGGCCCGCTAGTCGATGCGGGCGAGGAGTGGCGCTGGAACGCGGACGTCGACAAGAACGGCGCCGTCGGCGCGAGCGACCTGGGGCTGGCGGCCACAGCGTTCGGCGCCTGCGCGTAGCCCCGCGCCCGCCGTCGGCAGCCGACCATCACCCGAGCCCGGTCCCCCTACGGCTAACCGAGCGGCTTGTGCTGGCGCCCGCCCTGCATGATCATCGCGATGCGGTCCTTCTCCTGCAGCACGCGGATGTCGGCGAGCGGATCGCCGTCCACGATCAGCACGTCAGCCAGCTTGCCGGGCTCCAGCGTCCCGACGTCCTGCGACATGTGCACGCACTCGGAGGCCGTCTTCGTCGCCGCCACGATCGCCTGCATCGGCGTCATGCCGCCTTCGACCATGCGCTCCAGCTCCTCGGCGTTAGAGCCGTGGTGCCCGACGCCGCTGTCCGTCCCCAGCGCGATCCGCAGCCCGGCGTGCACCGCGCGCGTGAAGCTGGCGCGGTGGTCGTCCATCACGTCCTTCGTCTTGCGGATGGCCTGCGGCAGCACGGCGCCGGGCGCGCGTTCGGCGTGGCGCAGCACCCACATCGGCGCGACGAGCGTCGGCACCAGAAACGTCCCTCTCCGCTTCATCTCGTCGATGGCCTCGTCGTCCAGCCAGATGCCATGCTCGATCGACTCGACGCCCGCCAGCACGGCGTTCTTGATCCCTTGCGTGCCCTGCGCGTGCGCCATGCACGTCTTCCCGGCGGCCCTCGCCTCGTAGACCATCACGCCGATCTCTTCCGGTGTGAACTGCGTGTGGCCCGGCTCGTCCGAGGGCGACATGACGCCGCCCGTGGCACAGAGCTTGATGAAGTCCGCCCCCGCGCGCAGGACCTCGCGCACGGCCTTGCGCACCTCGTGCGGGCCGTCGACGACGTTCTCCGGCCATTCGTGGCCGCGCCCGCCCAGCGGCCGCGGGTTCACGCCCGACGGCATCATGCCGTCGCCATGGCCCCCCGTCTGCGAGAGCGCCACGATGGAGATGCGCATGCGCGGGCCGGGGATGAGCCCCTGCGCGATCGCCATCTTGAATCCCAGCGGCGAGCCGGAGGCATCCCGCACGGCCGTGAACCCCGCGTCGAGCGTCCGCTGCGCGTTGCGCATGCCGTAGAAGAGCTGGAGGCTCGGCGGCGTCAGCATCCGCTCCTGCATGTCCGTCACCTTGCCGTAGAGGTGGACGTGGCAATCGATCATGCCGGGCATGATGGTGCGGCCGGCGGCGTCGAGGACGTGGGCGTCGCGCGGCGGGTCGATGCCGGCGCCGGCAGCGGTGATGCGCTCGCCCTCGACGATGAC
>DATMAH010000369.1:0-2001 GCA_035583735.1 Dehalococcoidia bacterium | reverse complement strand
ACGCCCTTCGCCGCGTCGATGGCGCTGCCGCCACCAACGGCCACCACGAAGTCGGCGCCGGCATCCGTGTACGCCTGCACACCGCCGTCCACCTCGGTGGTCGTCGGGTTTGGGTTCACGTTGTCGTACACCGTGTGCGCGATCTCCGCCTCGTCCAGCGACGACAGCACGGAGTCGAGGATGCCGGCAGCCTTGATGCCCGGATCTGTGACGACGAGGGCGTGCTTGTAGCCGGCGGCCCTCGCCCGCTTCCCCAGCTCTGCGATCGACCCCTCGCCGAAAACCGTCTCTACCCTGAGCGCGAACGATGGCATGTGTGAATCCTCCCGTATCCCTTGCGTGCGCGACAATATGGATCGGCGCCTGCCCTCAGGCAATCCGGACCGGCCGGGCGTCCCGGCGCCGCCGTTCGCTACTATGTCCCTGCCACTGCCGGATCGTCTAATGGTAGGACAGCGGCCTTTGGAGCCGTGAATCTAGGTTCGAATCCTAGTCCGGCAACCACGCACGCTTTCCCGCGGGCCCGGGGACGTGAAGAGCATCGAACTGCGCGGCGCGCATCTGCGCGCGACCATCGTCCCGGCCGCCGGCGGCCGCGTCCGCCGTCTCGGCCTGCGCCGCGGAGACGCCTGGGGACCGCTGCTCTATGACGCCGGCGCCGGTGCCCTCACGCAACAGCCGCTGCTCTCCGGCTCCTACCTCATGGCGCCGTGGCCCGGCCGTGTCGCGGGCGCCTCGTTCGAATGGCGCGGCCGCCGCTACGAGCTGCCAGCGAACCACGGGCCGCACTCGATCCACGGCCGCGGCGTCTGGCTGCCGTGGCGAGTCGACGACGCTTCGGACGACGCCTGCCGCCTCTCCCTCGCGCTCGACGACGGCTGGCCATTTCGTGGCGGCGCCGTCACGCAGGACATCCGCATCGACGGCCCGACGTTGGAGCAGCGCGTCGTCGTTTCCACCCGCGCCGACGCCTTCCCCGCGGCCGCCGGCTGGCACCCGTGGTTCCGCCGCACGCTCGCCGGCGCGGACGACGTCGCCGTCAGGCTGCCCGCCTCCCGCGTGTACGATGCTGTCGATCTCATTCCCACGGGCGCGCTCGTGCCCGTCACCGCTGACCTCGACCTGCGCCGCGGTGCCCCGGTCGCGGGCCGCGCGCTCGATGCCTGCTACGTCCTCGATGACGGCGGCATCCTGCTCGACTGGGGCGCCCTGCGTCTGCGCATCACGTCGAGTGCCAACGTGCGCTACGCCGTCGTTTACACGACGCCTCACGCCGTCTGCGTCGAACCGCAGACCGCGGCGAACGACGCCTTCAATCTCACCTCGCGCGGCATCGCCTGCGGCGTCGCCGTCGTCACCCCCGACTCACCACTCACCGCCTGGACGCGCTGGACCGTCGAGCCGTAGCGATGCACGCCCATGCGCCGCGCTATCCACGCGCCCCTCTCCCCTCTTCCTTCTGGCCGCCGGCCTCCGATCTCCGAAGACCGTCCACCTCCCCTAGAACCCCCGCTTCTCCACCCACTTCCAGAAGGCCGCCGGCACCTCCATCGTGCTCAGCCGCCCCTGACGCACCAGCGCCAGGTCCGCGAACTCGCCGGACTCCTTGATCTCCTTCAGCGTCACAGGCCGCTTCGCCCGCTTCACGAACTTGAGGTCCACCACCCAGCTCCGGTCGTCCTTCGCGTCCGGCCGCGGCTCCGACACCACCTCCGCCATGCCCACGACCGCCTTGTCGGCCTGCGAGTGGTAGATCAGCACGTTGTCGCCCGGCTTCATGCGCTTGATCGCCGCGACCGCCATCGGGTTGCGCACGCCGTCCCACTCCGTCGAGCCGTCGCGCTCCAGGTCATCGATCGAGTACGTGTCCGGGTCCGTCTTCGCCAGGTAGTACGCCATCACGCGCCTCTCGTGTCTGTCGTGCCCGTTGCCCTTCGCCCTTTGCCCTTTGCCTCATCCGTTATCCCTTCCTCCCTCCTCCTTCCCCCTCCCGGTCCTCCG
>DATMAH010000368.1:0-5378 GCA_035583735.1 Dehalococcoidia bacterium | reverse complement strand
TCATCGGCATCGCCGCCGCGTATGGCGTGGCCCTCGCCGCGCGCGCCGGTGAGGACGTCGCGCGCGCGGCGGCCGAGCTGGCGTCGGTGCGGCCGACGGCCGCAAATCTGCGCTGGGCCGTCGGCCGGGCGCGGGCGGCGGCTGACACCGAGGCCGAGGCCGTCCGCATCCACCAGGAGCAACGCGCCGCTGACGCGCAGATGGCGACGCTCGGGGCCGCACTCCTCGAACCCGGCTCCCTGGTGCTCACGCACTGCAACACGGGCGCGCTGGCGACAGGCGGCTCGGGCACGGCGCTCGGCGTCATCATCGAGGCGTGGCGGCGCGGCCGCGTCGCCGGCGTGATGGTCTGCGAGACGCGCCCGCTGCTGCAGGGCGCACGGCTGACGTCCTGGGAGCTCGCCCAGCACGGCGTCTCGCACTCGATCATCGTCGACAGCGCCGCCGCCGGCATCATCTCGCGCGGCATCGTCCACGCCGTCCTGGTCGGCGCAGACCGCATCGCGGCCAACGGCGACACGGCGAACAAGGTCGGCACATACGGGCTGGCACTGGCGGCCCATGCGCACAACGTCCCCTTCTACGTGGTCGCCCCCATCAGCACCATCGACCCGCAGACGCCGACCGGCCAGGACGTTCCCATCGAGGAGCGCCCCCCGTCCGAAGTGCTGTCTTTCGCCGGGACGAACGTCGCGCCGGCACGCGTCGGCGCCGCAAACCCCGCGTTCGATCGCACTCCCGGAGATCTCATCACCGCCATCGTCACCGAGCGTGGCGTGCTGCGGCCGCCGTACGGCGCCGCGATCACGGCTATCCAGCGGACGGCGGTGGCGCCATGACGCGCGCGGACGCGAGGGCGACGCTCGCCGTCATCGGCGGCTCTGGCTTCTACGAGATCGAGGGTCTCGAGGAGGTCCAGCGCGTCACGGTCGAGACGCCGTTCGGCGCGACATCGGACAGCATCGTGCTGGGCACGCTGCACGGCACGCCGGTCGCCTTCCTGCCGCGACACGGGGTCGGACACCGCATCCTGCCGTCGGAGCTGCCGCAGCGTGCGAACATCTGGGCGCTGGCGTCGCTGGGCGCCGGGTACGTGCTGTCCGTGAGCGCAGTCGGCAGCCTGCGCGAGGAGATCGCGCCGCTGGACATCGTCGTGCCGGACCAGCTCGTCGACCGCACGCGGGGCGTCCGGCCGTCCACGTTCTTCGGCAACGGCATCGTGGCGCATGTTGGCTTCGAGCCGCCGTTCTGCCCCACGCTGTCCGCGGCCGCGTCCGGCGCCGCGTCGGCCGACACCGAGACGGACGTGCATCGAGGCGGGACGCTCGTGGTGATCGAGGGGCCGGCGTTCTCCACGCGCGCCGAATCGGAGATCTACCGCTCGTGGGGCGCCAGCGTGATCGGCATGACGGCGCTGCCGGAGGCGAAGCTCGCCCGGGAAGCGGGCATGTGCTACGCGATGCTGGCCTGCGTGACGGACTACGACGTCTGGCGCGACGGCGATGTCGTCTCGGCCGAGAAGATCGTGGCGAACCTGCGGCGCAACGTGGCGACGGCACGCCGCATCGTGGCGGACGTCGCGCGCTCGCTGCCGGAGCGGACCTGCGGATGCGCCGCCGCGCTCTCGGACGCGGTCGTCACGCCGCTGGACATCGTGCCGGAGCAGGTGCGGCGCGACCTGGCGCCGATACTGGACCGCGCGCTGGGCGCAAAGAACACGGCGGGCAGGCCATGACGCGCGCGGAACGCAACGCGGCGGTGCTTGGCGGCGTGACGGAGTACATCGTGCGCCCGCTGACGGAGCGCGAGCAGATCAGACGCATCCTGGAGGGGCGGCGTCCGTACGCGGCGTACGCGCTGGGCCAGCTCGAACCGTCGTTGTTCCCGCAGACGGAGTGGTGGCTGGCAAGCAGCCCGGCGAACCAGGCGCTCGTGCTGCACTCGCGCGGCGGGCTGGGCAACGCGACGTTCGCGATGGGCGAGACGACGGCGCTCGAGGCGCTGCTGCTGCTGCACCCGGGCCCGCGCCACACCTTCCTGACGTGCGAGCCACATCACCTCTCGACGGTGCTGCGCCACTTCGAGCTCGACCAGCGCCAGACGATGATCCGCATGCGCGTGACGCGCGAGACCTTCAAGCCCGCCGCGGCGGCGGGGGAAGGCATCCGGCGGCTCACCGGCGCCGACGCCCGCGAGGTCAACCGGCTGTACCGCACCGATGGCGTCCCCTCGTTCTACACGCCGAGGCAGATCGACGAGGCGCTCTACTTCGGCGCCGAACGGCAGGGGCGCCTCATCGCCGTCGCCGGCACGCACGTCATCTCGCACAACAGCCAGATCGCCGTCATCGGCAACGTGTACACGCACCCGCGCTTCCGCAACCAGCACCTGGCGCAGGCGGTGACATCGGCGGTGACGGAGCGGCTGCTGGAGTTCTGCCGCGACGTCGTGTTGAGCGTCGACCCGGCGAACCTGCCCGCGGTGCGCGCGTACGAGCGCCTGGGATACGCGGAGGTCGCGCGTCTCATCGAAGGCGCCGCGACCCGGCGCGACTTCAGCGGCATCGCCGGTGTCGTGCGGCGCCTCATCGCGCGCACGCATGGCCGCCACGCCGGGGCCGAGATCGTGCGGATGAGACAGTGACCGGACGGAGACCAACGGCCCGCCGAGGACGCGCGGCCGTATGAGCGCAGGAAGGGAACGACATGACGACGGAGACGACACCAAGCGACGTGCGAGACCTGCGTCTCGCGGAAGAGGGCGTGCGCAGGATCGAGTGGGCGGCGCGGGAGATGCCCGTGAACCTGATCATCCGCGAACGCTTTCGCAAGGAGCAGCCGCTCAGGGGCGTGCGCATCGCCGCCTGCCTGCACGTGACGACGGAGACGGCGAACCTGATGATCACGCTGCGGGACGGCGGCGCGCAGATCGCGCTCTGCGCGTCGAACCCGCTGAGCACACAGGACGACGTCGCCGCGGCGCTCGTGGCGGAGTACGGCATCGCGACCTACGCCATCAAGGGGGAGGACAACGACACCTACTACAGGCACATCGATGCCGTGCTCGACTCCCGCCCGCACGTGACGATGGACGACGGCGCGGACCTCGTCGCGCGGCTGCACCGTGAGCGGACGGACCTCATCGGCGACGTCATCGGTGGGACGGAGGAGACGACGACCGGCGTCATCCGGCTGCGGGCGCTGGCCGGCGAGAGCCGCCTCAAGTACCCGATCATCGCCGTCAACGAGGCGAACACGAAGCACATGTTCGACAACCGCTACGGCACCGGGCAGAGCACGCTGGACGGCATCACGCGCGCGACGAACATGCTCTGGGCCGGCAAGAACGTGGTGGTCGTGGGGTACGGCTGGTGCGGCCGTGGCGTCGCCAGCCGCGCGCGCGGCATGGGCGCCCAGGTGATCGTGACGGAGGTGGACCCGCTGCCGGCGCTGGAAGCGGTGATGGACGGCTTCCGCGTCATGCCGATGGCGGAGGCCGCGAAGGTCGGCGACATCTTCATCACGCTCACGGGCGACATCAACGTCATCGACCGGCACCACCTGGAGGCGATGAAGGACGGCGCCATCGTCGCGAACAGCGGCCACTTCAACGATGAGATCAACATCAAGGCGCTGGAGTCGATGGCCGAGGCGCGCCGCGAGGTGCGCCCGTTCGTGGAGGAGTTCAAGCTGGGCGACGGGAGGCGGCTGTTCCTGCTCGGCGAAGGCCGGCTCATCAATCTGGCGGCGGCCGAGGGCCACCCGGCGAGCGTGATGGACATGAGCTTCGCGAACCAGGCGCTGAGCTGCGAGCACCTGGTGCTACACGAGAAGGACATGGCCGTCGGCGTGTATCCGGTACCGAAGGAGATTGACGCGGAGGTGGCGCGCCTCAAGCTGGCCGCCATGGGCATCTCGATCGACACGCTGACGCCGGAGCAGGAGAAGTACCTCTCATCGTGGGAGAGCGGTACGTGAGGGGAGTGGACGCTGGAGGTTGGAGGTTGCGGGTTGCGGCATGACGCGTAGCGCTGACCATTCAGCAAGCGACGCGACAGGAACAGGCGGCACAGAGGCCGCGGACAAAGCGAGGAGGCAATCGTGACGACCACATTCATGACATCGCCGTCGCTGACGTACACGTCGGAGTCTGTGACGGAAGGGCATCCGGACAAGATGTGCGACCAGATCAGCGACGCCGTGCTGGACGCCATCCTCCGCGACGACCCGAACGGGCGTGTGGCGTGCGAGACGGCCGTCACGACCGGCCTCGTCACCGTCATCGGCGAGATCACCACGCAGACGTACGTCGACATCCCGACGATCGTCCGCGAAACCGTGCGCGACATCGGCTACAACAACCAGCACTACGGCTTCGACTGGGAGACGTGCGGCGTCATCGTCTCGATCAAGGAGCAGTCCGGCGACATCGCCATGGGCGTCAACAAGGCCTACGAGGCGAAGCGCGGCGAGATGCGGGACGAATTGGACACCGGCGCCGGCGACCAGGGCATGATGGTCGGCTTCGCCTGCAACGAGACGCCCGAGTTCATGCCGCTGACCATCGCGCTGGCGCACCGCCTGTGCCGGCAGCTCGCGTACGTCCGCAAGCAGGGCGGGCTCACGTACCTGCGCCCGGACGGCAAGTCGCAGGTCACCGTGGAATACGAGTACGGGAAGCCGAAGCGCATCGACACCGTCGTCATCTCCACGCAGCACGACCCGGACGTCTCGAACGAGATGCTGGAGTCGGACGTGATGGAGCAGGTGATCAAGCCGGTGCTGCCCGGCCACCTGGTGCAGCGGAAGCCGCGCACCTACATCAACCCCACCGGACGCTTTGTCATCGGCGGGCCGATGGGCGACGCCGGCCTCACCGGGCGCAAGATCATCGTCGACACCTATGGCGGCGTGGCGCGCCACGGCGGCGGCGCCTTCAGCGGCAAGGACCCGACGAAGGTCGACCGATCCGCCGCGTACGCCGCCCGCTATGTGGCGAAGAACCTCGTCGCCGCCGGCATCGCGGAGCGGCTCGAGGTGCAGCTCTCCTACGCCATCGGCGTCGCGCGGCCGACGTCGATCGCGGTCGAGACGTTCGGCACCGGCCAGATCGACGACGCGAAGATCCTGGCGCTCATCAACGAGCACTTCGACCTGCGGCCGGCGGCAATCATCCGCGACCTGAACCTGCGCCGGCCGATCTACAGGGCGACGGCGGCGTACGGGCACTTCGGCCGCGATGACATCGACGCGCCGTGGGAGCACACGGACAAGGCCGAGGCCCTGCGCGCAGACGCCGGCTTGAAGGAAGCGGCGGGCGCCCCCGGGGCGTAGAGGTGCGAGGGGGCGGAGGGCGGCGAACCGCGGGCGCGCCCGCAC
>DATMAH010000367.1:0-11774 GCA_035583735.1 Dehalococcoidia bacterium | reverse complement strand
CCCCGCCTCGAAGCGGGCCCGCTCGGCCTCCCCCCGGTCACCCGGCGACTGGTGTTGACGCATGCGCAGGGAGGCCGTCGTATGCCCGTACCCGTCGATTACGAGCTGACCGTCCGCGAGGCGGAGAGGCAGCTTCGCGAGGCGCGCACCGCCGACGATGTCCGCAACATCTGGCGGCGGCACATCGCAGCCATCGGGCACCGCACACTCGGCCGGCTGTTGCTTGGGCGCCCCGCTTCGGAAGTGGTCGCCAAACGCGACCGGGAGGGCGCCTGATGCGCCTGCCGTCCCACACGCCACGCACGGCGGTGCGCCCATGGTGAGCGCCGACCTGATGCCCCCGTTCGACGTGGAGGCCGAAGAGGCCTGCATCGCGTCCATCCTGGTCGACGAGGAGGCGGTCGGCCGCGTCGAAGGCATCGTCCAGCCGGACGACTTCTACCGTGACCAGAACCGCTGGGCGTACGAGGCCTGCCTGGCGCTGTGGGAACGAAACGAGGCGATCAACCAGGTGACGCTCGCACACGAGCTCTCGCGCCGCGGCAAGCTCGACGACGTCGGCGGCATCCCCTACATCTCGCGTATCGTGGCCGAGCTCGCGACGCCGGTGGGCGTCGAGCACTACGCGCGCATCATCAAGCGCGACGCCACGTACCGGGCGATGATTACCGCCGGCTCCCAGATCGTGCAGGTGGCCTACCAGGGCGGCCCCGACCTCGACGGCGCGATCACGCGGGCCGAGAACCTTGTCATGCAGCTTCGCCACTCGCAGCGCATGAGCGACCTTGTACCGCTGCGGCAGTTGCTGGACGAGTTCTGGGACACGCCCGGCATCGACTCACGCATCGTCGGCACGATCGGCGCCATTCGCTCCGGGTTCATGGACCTGGACACGCTGCTGGGAGGCTTCCACCGCTCGGACCTGGTCATCTGCGCCGCCCGGCCCAGCGTCGGCAAGTCGGCGCTGCTGCTGAACTTCGCGCGCAACGCCGCCGTCGGCCAGAACGCCCGCGTTGCCATCTTCACCATCGAGATGTCCGGCGACCAGCTCGCGCATCGCCTGCTGGCCAACGAGTCGGGCGTCGACGCCTCACGGCTGCGGCTGGGGCAGATGACCGAGGCCGAAGAGCGGCGCGCGATGGCGGCCACGGGCGAGCTGTCGCAGCTCGACATCTACATCGACGACTCGTCGGTCGTCACCGTGCCGCAGCTGCAGGCGAAGCTGCGCCGCCTCAAGCAACAGCTCGGCGGCCTGGACCTCGTCATCATCGACTACCTGCAGCTCATGCACGGCAGCTCGCGGAGCCGCGACAACCGCGTGCAGGAGGTGAGCGAGATCTCGCGCGGACTCAAGATCCTCGCGCGCGACCTGGAGGTGCCCGTCATCGCGGCGGCGCAGCTCTCGCGCGCGCCGGAGATGCGGCAACCGCACATCCCCATGCTCAGCGACCTGCGCGAGTCGGGAAGCATCGAGCAGGACGCGGACGTCGTCATGTTCCTCTACCGCGAGGACATCTACGTCACGCGCGAAGAGTGGGAGCTGCGGAACTTCGACCAGCCGTATCCCGAAGGCATTACGAAGCTCATCGTCGCCAAGCACCGCAACGGCCCGACGGGCGTCGTGCACCTGCGCTTCCGCAACCACCTCTCGCGCTTCGAGGACCTGATGGTGCTCGAGGAAGAGTCGGCGTGATGGCCTGCGATCCCGCCACGGGCGCGGCGGAAACGTTCGCGGGCTTCCCGGCGCGCGGACAGGCGACGGCGATCCCGAACGCGTTTTTCGTCGACGTGCTGCCGCGCCTCACGGACCCGGTAGCGCTCGGCGTGACCCTCTTCGCGCTCCACGCAACCTTGAGCAAACGCGGCTACCCACGCTTCGTCACGGCGCTCGAACTCATGTCCGAGCGCCCGCTCGCCGAGTTCCTGGCACGGTGCGGCGAGGCCGATGCCGCCGCCGCCATCGCACGGGGGTTGCGTGCGGCCGAGGATGCCGGTGTCTTCGCTGGCCTGCCGGTGGCGCGCGAGGGGCGTGAGTCCCGGCTCTACTTCCTCAACGCTCCCGCCGACCGCCGGGCGCTTGAGGCGGTGCGCCGCGGCGAAATCGATATCGGTGCGGATGCGCTGCAGGCGCGAGAGCCGGCCGCGGCGGCGTCGAGCATCTTCGCGCTGTACGAGCAGGTCGTCGGTGCTGTGCCGCCGCTCATGGTCGACGAGCTGACGGAGGCCGAGCGCCTCTATCCGCGGTCGTGGCTAGAAGACGCGTTCCGGGAGGCGGCGGCGCATAACGCGCGGAGCTGGCGCTACGTGTCGCGCATCCTGGAGCGTTGGGCAGCAGAAGGTCGAAATGATGCGCAAACTGGGCGAGATCCTTCCGCGGACGAACGATACTTCCGGGGCAAGTTCGGACGCATCCTCCGCAAGCGACTCGGCGACTGACGTCCGCCGCGAGCTGCGGCTCGTCGCCTCAGCGCCGGACGATGCGGTGCAGTGCAGGCACTGCCACGGCGCGCGCTTCGTCCGCGCGAACGTCCCCCTGGGCCATCCCGACTTCGGCCAGGCGGTGCCGTGCATCTGCGCCCGCCAGGAGAGCGTCGCGCATCGCGCTGACCGCCTGCTGCGCTACTCCAACATCGGCCCCCTCACGAGGCTGACGTGGGAGAACCTGGTCACGCGCGGCCGCAGCCCCGACCTCGCCGAGCAGGAACGGTACCGGGCCTGCATCGAGGACGCGAAGGCGTTCGCCGCCTCGCCCGACGGCTGGCTCGTCCTCGCCGGGGCGAGCGGCTGCGGCAAGACGCACATCGCGGCCGCGATCGTGAACGACTTACTTGGACGCGGCGAACCCGCGCTCTTCGTTGTGGTGCCGGACCTGCTCGACCACCTGCGGGCCGCCTACCAGCCGGGCTCGGATGTCGGCTACGACGAACTGTTCGAGCGCGTGCGAAACGCTCCGGTGCTCGTCCTCGATGACCTCGGCACACAGTCGCCGACGCCGTGGGCGCAGGAGAAGCTGTTTCAGCTCATCAACCACCGCTTCAACTCGCGGCTCCCCACCGTCGTCACGACCAACCTCCTGCCCGAGCAGATCGACGAGCGGCTGCGGACGCGTCTCACCGACGCCACGATCGCGCGCGTGTATGTGCTGGAGGCGCGGCGTGCGCGTGACGTGCGGACGCTGGACGCGCTTGACCGGCCGCTCATCCGCGAGATGACGTTCGAGCGCTTCGACACGCGGGGCGCCCACCTGCCGGCAGAGGACAGGCGCCGCACAGAGAACGCCTACCGCCAGGCGATCGGCTTCGCGGAGCAGCCCGACGGCTGGCTGCTGCTGATGGGGCCGCACGGCAGCGGCAAGACGCATCTCGCGGCGGCGGTCGCCAACTACCGGCGCGGACGCGGCGACTCGCCCGCGTTCGTCGCCGTGCCGGACCTGCTCGACTACCTGCGACGCGGGTTCGCAGGCGAAGAGTCGAAGGGCGCGTATGAGGCATTCGACGACCTGAAGACGGCGCCGCTGCTGATCCTCGACGACCTCGATGCCCAGGCGTCCATCGCATGGGTGCGAGACCGCTTGTTCCAGCTCCTGAACTACCGGTACACGGCGCGCCTGCCCACCGTCATCACGACGGCGCTCACCCTCGACGAGCTGGGCGAGCGCCTCGCCTCGCGCCTGCTGGACCCGGCGGTCTGCACCGCGATCGTCCTCGGGCAGCCTTCCCCGGCCGCCGAAGCCCCGAGCCGGCGCCGCGGCGGCGCACGAAGGAAGTGACGATTCGCGCCCTGATGCCAGCGCCCGCTACACTCGCGCGGATGGAGGTGGAGGCGTGAAGCAGGCACTCGTGCTCGGTGGCGGCGGCGCCATCGGCATCGCCTGGGAGACCGGCGTGCTCGCGGGCCTGCTCGACGCCGGCGTCGACGTCTCAGCCGCCGGCCTCATCGTCGGCACGTCCGCAGGCTCGGTCGTGGGTACGTCGCTCGCGCACGGGCGGGATCCACGCGAATGGCAGGTGCGGCCGCCCCGCCGGCCGCAGGGCGAAGAGGGCCCGCCGGCGCCGCACGCGAGCGCCATCGAGTTGTTTCAAGTGTGGAGCGCGGCGGAGATCCCGAACGCCGAAGACGCGGCGCGCGTCGGAGCGCTCGCGCTCCAGACGCCGCCGGTGCTCGGCGAGCAGGACTGGCTCGCCAGCTTCCAGGAGTACGGCTGGCCGGGCTGGCCGGCCCAGCCGCTGCTCATTTGCGCAGTGGATTGCGAGAGCGGCGAGCTGCGCGCGTTCGCCCAGCGCGACGGCGTGGACATCGTGCGC
Source organism: Dehalococcoidia bacterium (assembly GCA_035583735.1). Taxonomy (GTDB): domain Bacteria; phylum Chloroflexota; class Dehalococcoidia; order DSTF01; family JACRBR01; genus DATMAH01. The sequence goes on along the minus strand of DATMAH010000367.1, from coordinate 7,470 downwards.
GCCGTCGCCGCGTCGTGCGCGGTGCCCGGCATCTTCCCGCCCGTCGAGATCGCCGGCCGCCGCTATATGGACGGCGCCGGGCGATCGTGGACGTCGGCCGACCTGACGATCGTCATCGAGCCCGACGTCGTCCTGACCGTGGCACCCGCGGGCAATCCTGCCGCGCAGGGTCTCCGCCGCAACGCCGCGCTGCAGGTCGAACGCGAACATCGCTTGCTCGAGGAGGCGGGCGCGAAGACGATGCTGGTGACGCTGGACGAAGCGAGCGCCGCGCTGGCCGCCAACCTGATGGATCAAGCCAACGCACCGCGCGTCTTCGAGACGGGGCGCGAGCAAGGGCGGCGCATCGCAAGCGAAGTGGGGAGCTTCTGGAACGGCAGTGTGTCATAGGGGCGGCGCCATGCCGCGCCGTGCGAGACGGATAGACTACGCGGATGCCCGGAGAACAGGTCCCCTGCGGCAACGGGATGACAGACGAAGTGCGCGAGGCGCTGTCGGAGGTGCTGCACGCCATCGTGCCGACGATGTTCAAGTCGCAGCAGCCATGGGCGTTGATGGGCAGCACGGCATCGGTGCTCCAGGGCATCCCGGACTACGTGCCGCCCGACATCGACCTGACGACCACGATGGAGGGGGCGTATCTGATGGCCGGGGCGATCGGTCATACGGGCGCCGTTGTGCGCCCGCTCCAGTACAGCGAACGACCGCCGTACGCCAGCTACTTCGGCATCTTCGAGGTCCGCGGCGTCAAAGTGGAGGTGATGGGTGACCTGATCATCCGCTGCGCCGACGGTTTCATCAACCTGCGCGAGCACTGGTCTCGCTGGAGCGACAAGGTGCGCATCCTGCACTTCCGCGACCTCCACGTGCCGGTCGTGCCGCTGGAGTGGCAGCTCGTCGCCAACGCCCTCCTCGCGCGGCCGGAGCGCACGGATGGCATCGTCCGCTTCCTGCTCCAGCACGGCTACGACAGCGCGTATCTCGCGGCGCTGCTGGAAGACAGGCACATCGGAGACCGCGTGATCAGGGTGGTGCGGGAGGCGCTGAAGATTGACGACTGAGCAAGGCACGCCGGAGCGCGTCGACCCCGCCGTCTACACCGACGACTATTACCTGACCAACTGCCACGGCTACGAGGACTTCGTGACCAGCGGCGGCCGCCGCGTCGGGCCGCGCTTCGCCAAGGCACTCTCGCTCGCGGGCGACTTGCGCGGCAAGCGTATCCTCGATGTCGGCTGCGGGCGCGCCGAGATCGTCATTCAGTCGGCGATGCGCGGCGCGAGCGATGCCTGGGGCATCGACTACGCGCAGGCCGCCGTGGATATCGCGCAGCGGGCGCTGGACACGCTTGAAGACGATGCCATGCGCGTGCGGTGCCACGTGGAGCAGATGGACGTGAAGCTGCTGAAGTTCGAGGAAGGATACTTCGACGTCGTCTTCATGATGGACGTCGTCGAGCACCTCTACCCGCACGAGCTGGCGCAGGCCTTCGACGAGTTGCGGCGCGTGCTGCGTCCCGGCGGCCGTCTCGTCATGCACACGTCCCCCAACAAGATCTTCGAGTCGGTCGTCTACCCCCACTGGAGCCGGCGCGTCAACCAGGCTGCACTCGCCGCCGCCCGGCTCTTCCGCTTCAGCGACGGCCTCTTCAACGAGACGATGCTCCCGACGGACCGCGTATTCCCGCACGACAAATGGGAGCGCGAGATGCACATCAACGAGCAGTCGGCCCCGCGTCTGCGGGCCGCAGTCGAGCGCCACGGGTTTCGCGTCACGCGGACGGAGTTCTGGGAGCCGCCCTCCCGTGGCGGCTACTTCGAGTCGCGCCGCCTCAACGCCGAGCTGGCCCTGCTCGACTTCCTGCGCTTCCTGCGCCCGCTGAGCAAGTACCCGCCGCTCAACCGCCTCTTCTGCAACCACATCTGGATGACGGCGGAGCGCCTTTGATGGCCGGCGCGCTCTCCGGCCGCAACGCGCTCGTGCTGGGCGTGGAACGCCCGGCCGGGCGGCGCGCAGCCGTCGCGCTGGCGGAGGCGGGCGCCAACGTCGCTGTCGTCACGCTCACCGATGACACGAAGGCGGAGTTCGCCGCCAATAGCACCGCCAACGAGTTCTGGGCGATCGGGGTGCGCGGCATCGCCCTGACGTCGGACGGCCGCGAGACGACGGTGAAGGAGGCCATCGCCGACGCCACCGCCGAACTCGGCCCGGTCAGCATCCTCGTCTGGCACGCGCCGCATCCCCTCCCGGCCGACACGCTCGCCGGCCTGCGCTCCGACCCCGCCATCATCGTCATCGCCAGCGCCGACTCCACGCCGGAGGAGGCCGCCGCCCTGATCGGGTGGGCCCGTGACCTGAGCGCGAGCGGTCTCCGCGCCAACGCGGTCGTGATGTCGCATGTGCTTGCGGACGCCGCCGGGCCGGTGCTCGATCGGCACCAACCTCCGGGCGTCGCTGACGTCGCCTCGGCCGCCGTCTACCTCGCGTCAGATGCCAGCGCCGCGATCGACGGCGCCGTCATCGTGGTGGAACCCTAGACGTTCGCCGTGACGCCTTCGAGCGCACGCGGTATGCCGTTCTCGTACGCGTCTCGCAGCTCCGCCACCGAGAGGTCGATTCCGCCGAACCGCAGGCGCTCGCCGCGGACCACGCCCAGCGTGTCCACCCGTAGCCCGTCCGCCCGCGCCGCCGACTCCAGCGCCCCCGTGTCCGCGACCGCGCACGACACCACGACAGCCGACTGTTGCTCGCCGAACAGCCGCAGGTCCCGCAGCGGCGCGGCCCCACCCTCCAGCCCGTGGCCGCTCGCAATGCACGACTCCGCGAGCGCCACCGCCAGGCCGCCCACGCCGACATCGTGGGCAGACTTCAGCGCGCCCGTTCTGGCGAGGAAGCGCTGCAACCGCGTCGCCGCGTCGAGGTCGACCTGCGGGCGTCCAGCGACGATGCCGTACCGCAGGCGCATGTACTCCGATCCGGCCAGCGCGGACGCATCGGCGTCGCCCGCGCGCACCAGGTACACCGCATCGCCGTCGTCGACGAAGCCGCTCGGCCGTGGCGGACCCTCCAGCAGCCCGACCACCCCAACGACCGGCGTGGGCCAGATCGCCGCGCCTTCTGTTTCGTTGTAGAGGCTCACGTTGCCGCTGATCACCGGGATCTCCAGGGCCCGCGCCGCGTCCGCCATCCCGCGGATCGCCTGCTCGAGCTGGTAGTACACCTCCGGCTTCTCGGGGTTGCCGAAGTTCAGGCAGTTCGTCATCCCCAACGGACGCGCGCCCGTGCACGCGACGTTGCGCGCGGCCTCCGCGACGGCGATGGCGCCGCCCGTGTACGGGTCGAGATACGTGTACGCCGCGTTGCCGTCCGTCGCGATGGCCAGCGCCTTCGCCGTGCCCTTGATGCGGATCACGGCGGCGTCGCTCCCTGGCCCGACGACCGTGTTCGTCCCCACCTGGTGGTCGTACTGCCGCCATACCCACCGTTTCGACGCGATGTTCGGGGACGCCAGCAGCTCCAGCAGCATGTCGTTCGCGAGGACCTGTTGCTCGCTGCCGTCGTCCGCCCCCGCCCCCGTGGCAGGCGCCGGCGAGGACAGATCGTACGCCTGCAACTCCGTCAGCCATCGCGGCTTCACGCCTTCGCGCACGTAGGCCGGGGCGTCCGTCAGCAGCCTCGCCGGCACCGCCGCCACTTCGCGCTCACCCTCTCGCACGCGCACGACGCCGTCGTCCGTGACGACGCCGATCGTCTCGCAGTGCAGCTCCCAGCGCTCGAACAGCCCCCGCACGTCCCCCTCGTGCTCCGGCTTGACGATGACGAGCATCCGCTCCTGCGATTCGCTGAGCATCACCTCGTACGCCGTCATGCCCGCTTCGCGGCGCGGCACCTTCGTCACGTCGACGATCAGCCCCGTGCCCGCCTTCGCCGCGCACTCCACCGTGGACGACGTCAGCCCCGCTGCGCCTAGGTCCTGCAGCCCGACGATCCACTCCGTGTGCCGCTCCGTCAGTTCTAGGCAGGCTTCCATCAGCAGCTTCTCCATGAAGGGATTGCCCACCTGCACCGCCGGCCGCCGCTCCTCCGACGACTCGTCGAGCTGCACGCTCGCGAAGGTCGCGCCGTGGATGCCGTCGCGCCCGGTGTCGGCGCCGACGAGCATCAGCAGGTTGCCGGGGCCGTCCGCGCGCGCCTTCACCAGCCTGTCCAGCCGCACGAGCCCCACGCACATCGCGTTCACCAGCGGGTTGCCGGAGTACGACGGCGCGAAGTACACCTCGCCGCCCACGGTCGGGATGCCCAGGCAGTTGCCGTATCCGCCGATGCCGGCGACGACGCCCTGGAACAGGCGCCGGTTCCGCGCCGCCACGTCCTCCGGCGTCTCCGCCTCGAACGCGTGCGGCGGTGGTGCGGCCGTCTGGCGGTCGCCTTCGCGCTGGTCGAGCCGTCCCGGCCTCCGGGGCTGGAGCGGCCCGAAGCGCAGCGAGTCCAGGATCGCGACCGGCCGCGCGCCCATTGCGAAGATGTCGCGCACGATGCCGCCGACGCCGGTCGCCGCGCCCTCGTACGGCTCGATCGCCGACGGGTGGTTATGGGATTCGATCTTGAACGCCACGCCCCATCCGTCGCCGATGTCGATGACGCCGGCGTTCTCCTCGCCCGCCTTCGTCAGCACGCGGGTGCCCTCGGACGGGAAGAGCTTCAAGAGGGGCTTGCTGTTCTTGTAGCCGCAGTGCTCCGACCACAGCGCCCCAAACATCCCCAGCTCGACCTCGTTCGGCTCGCGGCCGAGCCGGTCGACGATGCGCTCATACTCCTCGAGCGTGAGCGAGAGCTGGTCGAGGGTGCGCTGGTCGGGGGTCACCACTCAGGGTATCGGAGTGTGCGGTCCACGGGCTAGGACGGCGAGCCGTCGCCAGCGGCCGCCTCCAGCTCGCGCAGCCGGCGCCGCATCTGCCGGTCGCGCTCGAAGCGCTCGGTAATATCGCGCGCGTGCGCGAGCGCGCCGATCACGGCGCCCGAGCGGTCTTTCACGATTTCGAAGCTCAGCTCGACATAGATCGTCGCTCCATCGGCCCGCGCCGCCTTGGTCGGCAGCGATTGACCACGGTACTTCGTCTCGCCGGCCGCCAGCGCGCGGTCATAACCGGTCCAGTGCGCCTCCCGCAGCGACTCGGGGATGATCATGTCGAGCGTCTGCCCCACAGCGGACGATGGCGCGTGGCCGAAGATGCGCGCCGCCGCCGCGTTCCAGAAGCGGACGACGCCCTCGCGGTCAGCGAAGATCACGCCGTCCGGCGCCTGCTCCACCAGCAGCGCCAGCTCGATCGCGGTGTCCTGTGGTGTCATTCGGTGCGCCTCCGCCGACACGGTAGCATGGCGCCCGCCGGGCGCCGAGCATCAGCCGGAAGCGCGACTGACGCTCCGGTCACGGGTGTTGAGGAGGAGCGGGCGGTTACGCGCGAGTATTCCCCCCCGGCGGATCCTGCCAGGGCATCAGGATGTGACGTGGGCCCTTGCTAGATGGACGGGGCGACGGTGGAGCCGGCGATGATCTCCACTCGCGTCCCGTTGGTGGCGAAGCGCCAGAAGAACTCGGCGTCGGCGTAGCGCATGCCGACGCAGCCGTGGCTGGAGCGGATGCGGCCGAAGTACCAGTCCTCGCGCCAGTAGTTGAGGTGCAGCGCGTGGCCGGCGTTCGTGAAGTACTGCGTGTAGAGCACGTCCTCCAGCACGTAGTACTCCTCCGCGCCGATCGCCGCCGAGGTCATCGTCTCGTTCTCGACCCGGTACTCGATGCGCCATGAGCCGACGGGCGTGTCCCAGCCGTCCTTGCCAGTGGTGACGAGCGCCGTGTAGATCGGCACGTCACCGACCATGGCGCTCGCCGTCTGCGCGCCCAGGTCGACGAGGACCCAGCGCTCGCCGGGCATCTCGGCTCCGGGCACCGGAGGCGGCGCCGGCGGCGGTACGGCGGGGGTGGGCGTGGCGGTGGGGAACGGCGTCGGCGTGAGCGTCGGCGTGGGGGTTGACGTGGCGGTGGGGGTGGGCGTGTGCGTGACGGTGGGCGTGGCGGTGGAGGTGGGCGTCGCCGTGGGCGCGGCGAAGACGTTCCAGCGGGCGGCGGGGCCATAGGCGCGCAGCGTGACGGCCGCGCTCGCCAGCGCGATCAGCAGCAGCGCGGCGACGGCCGCGACGAGCAGGACCAGGCGTCGGGTCATTCCCGCCTCGTGCGAGTGGACGCGTTCCTCGATCGCACAACGCCGGGAGGGGCACTGGAGTTAACGGGCGGCCCGAAATGCAACAGGGCGGCCTGCCGGCCACCCTGCTCGCATGTCGAAGCCTGGCGCTTCGGCTACGAGGCCTTGCCGATCTTGAACATGGTGGTGCCGCAGACGGGGCACTTGCCCTTGGTCGCCGGCTTGCCGTTCTTCATCGTTGTGGCCTCGGCGTTTTGCATCTCGCGCTGGGTTCGGCACTTGAGGCAGTAGGCTTGCATGCTGGTCGTTCCCTCCTAAGGCTCCAGGCCGGGCGGCCCCGGACATCGCTGCTGCTCTACTGCATAGTCAGGTGAGCAGATGTCCGAATCTGAATCTGGTCGAGAGCATGATAGACCTCGGCCAAAGGTTGTCAAGCGAATTAGCGTGGATTCTGGGGCGAATCTGGCCGGATTCACGGAAAATAGGCGCCGGGCGGCCCAACCTAACCGCTTATCAGCACTTTCTCCGGCTTCCAGGCCCCCGGTGCCTCGGCTCGAACCACGCCCAGGAAGGCGCCCTCGAAGCTGTAGGCGCGGCAGATGTCTCCCGTGCGAGGCATCCGCAACGGCTCCAGCGCAAGCGTGCGCCCCTGCCGCAAACGCAGTGTCGACTCGGCGCCGAGCAGCAGCGCATCGTGGCGCTCGACCGCGCGGTCCGGGGCGAGGATGAGGTCGCCGAGACGGCCGTCGGCGGCTGCGGCGCGCAGGACGCCGGGCGTCACGGCGTCCTCGATGCTGAAGCCGGCGCTGGCGGTGCGGCGGAGTGCCGCCAGGTGCGCGCCGCAGCCCAGCGCCGCGCCGAGGTCGTGGGCGAGGGAGCGGATGTAGGTGCCGGGGCCGCAGCGGACGGTCAGATGCGCGACGCCGCCCTCGAACCGTCGCAGCGCGATGGCATCGATGCGGACGCGGCGCGGGCGCAGCTCCACGTCGGCGCCTTCGCGGGCGTAGCGGTACATCGGCTTGCCGGCGACCTTCAGCGCGCTGAACCTGGGCGGCACCTGCTCGATCTCGCCGACGTACCCGCGGAGCGCGGCCTCGACGTCCGGTGCGGTGATCGCGGAGGCGTCGCGTTCGCCGACGACCTGCCCGTCGGCGTCGTAGGTATCGGTCTCGATACCGAGGCGGACGGACGCGTCGTACACCTTCACGCTGTCATCGAGATACTCGATGAGGCGGGTGGCGATGCCGACGGCGATGGGCAGGACGCCCGT
>DATMAH010000366.1:0-5832 GCA_035583735.1 Dehalococcoidia bacterium | reverse complement strand
TCGGCGCTGTCGCTGTCGTCGGGCTCCGCGGGCTGTTGCGAGGCGGCACCGGCGGCGCGCTGCTGGACCAGCGGCAGCCATGCGCGCTCTTCGTCCTCGCGGAAGTCCCACCACACCTGCTCGCCCTTCGTCGTCTCGACGACGAGGCACTGGCTGCGGCTCGGCGGCCCCATGGCGCCCTGCCAGCGGTAGAGCCCGGCGGACTTCACCTCGGACCACGGCACCACCATCCAGCGGGCGTCGCCCTTCCGCGCCTCGAAGAGCAGGCGCTGGTTGGTGAGGAAGAGGTTTCCCTTCAGGGCGTCCTTGCCCTGCAGCAGCGTCGCCTCCGTCGCGCGCTCGACGCGCTCGCCGACCGGGAGCGAGACGGACGGCTCCGGCGGCGGCTTGGGCTTACGCCTGAACAGCGGCACGGCGCTTTCCTTCGGCGGTCTGGTAGCGCATGGCGGGCCGCAACTGCTCCCGGTGGAAGCGGTCGTGCGCCCAGAACCCGGCCAGGTACTCGAGGACGGTGTGCTCGTCCGGACGCGGCTCCCAGGGGAACTCGAACGTCGCGCGCAGGTGTTTCGGCTTGAGCTGCGCAAGCAGGAGCATCGTCTCGTGGCGCATCGAGAGGAACTCCTCGACCAGCGCGGCGGGCGTTGAGAAGCGGCGCTCCTGGACGCGCTGCGCGTTGCCGGCGTCGACGTCGATGCCGCGCGGGACGGTGCCGTCGTCGATGAGGCCGCCTAGGCGCTGCTGCAGCACCCAGTCGCCGGTGGCGATGTGGGCGAGCAGGTTGCGGTACGACCAGCCGGGGTCGGGCGAGGGCTGCTCCCACATCACGGGGTCGACGCTGAAGATGACGTAGAGCGTCGGTAACGGCGACAGCGCGTCGACAACGGAGAGCACGTCGTCGAGGAAGTTGAGCTTCGGCGGGTGCCAGTTCATGCGGAGCGCACGGGCGATGTCGGCGGCGTGGAGGCGGTCGTGGTAGCCGCGCCAGATGTGTTCGCGCACGGAGTTGTGCGTGTCGCCGAAGGTGGGGAGGGAGAGCGCGAGGTGGCGTGGCTCGAGCAGGTCGTAGAGGGTGAGGAGGAGACGGCGGCGGCTCGTCATCTCCTCGAGCAGGCGCTCCGGCGATTCGGCGCGGCCGCGGGCGATGGCGCGTTCGCGCGCGGCGACGGCCTCTGCCGGGGTGAGCGAGGCGCGCTCGTCGGCCTCGGACTTCAGGAGGCCGCGAGCGGCGGCGGCCCACACCTGGTCGGCGGCGGCGACGTGGGCGAGCAGCTCCTTCAGCGTGCGAGAGCCGTACGGGACGATGCGGTCCCAGTCCTCGGGGCCGACGCGCGCGATCGCTGCGAGCAGCTCGTCGCGCGCCATGTGCATGTCCTGCACGGCGTCGTGGACGTAGGCCTCCATGCGGTCAGTGTAGATGGCGGGAGATGGGGGCGTTATGCGGGCGATTCGGGAGGGACGGCGGAAGGGTGCGCGCGGAATGCCGCGGATCGGGCGCGCCGGGCGGACGGTGGGGCGGCGCGTGGCGCGGGACGTGCGCGCTGGGTGCGGCGGACTCCGCCGGACGGGGACGGACGGAGCTGAAGCGGGAACGGCGCCCGTTGAGCCTCCCTCTGTTCCGGGCGCCCGGACGGTGGCGAGACGGCCACGGGGAAGGGAGTTGGGGATGGCCCCGCCGGTAGTCCCGAGAGTCCCGCCAGCGCGCGGTGGGCAGGGGTACGGCGCCACGTTCGCTTCGGCCTTCGTACGTCGTGGTTGCCGTATACGGCCTCGGGCGGCGATCATCTGTGCGGCGGAGGACGCATGAGCGCGATCGACCTGCGCGGAGCGGTGTGCATCGTCACGGGGGCCAGCTCCGGCATTGGCCGGGCCACCGCGCTCGCGTTCGCGCGAGAAGGCGCGCACGTGGTGCTGGCCGCGCGCCGCACGATTCTGCTCGAGCGCGTGGCCGCCGAAGCGCGCGCGCACGGCGTGGAGGCGCTCGTGACGACGGCGGATGTCTCTCGCAGAGAGGACATCGACCGCGTGGTGCGCGAGACGCTCGGCCGGTTCGGGCGCATCGACGTTCTGGTGAACAACGCGGGCTTTGGCTTCAGCGCCACGATCGAGGACACGCCGGAGCGCGTGATGCGCGAGTTGATCGACGTGAACTACATCGCCGCGTTCAACCTCAGCCGCCTCGTGCTGCCGCACATGCGCGCGCGGGGCGGCGGCCATATCGTGAACGTGGCCTCGGTTGTGGGCAAAATCTCCTTTCCGTTCCACGGTGCGTACGCCGCCAGCAAATTCGCGATGGTCGCGATGACGGAGGCGCTGCGCGGGGAGCTCGCCGGCTCCGGCGTGACGGCGACGGTCGTGCTGCCGGCAAGCACGCGCACGGAGTTCTTCGAAGCGCAGGGGCACGCCGGCGACCACGTCTCCGGCCCGACGGGGCCCGTCCAGTCGCCTGAGCGCGTCGCGCGCGCGATCGTGCGCTCGGTGCGGCGACCGACGCCGGAGGTGAACCTGATGCCGCCGCTGCGGATCGCCTACGGGATTCACGGCTTCTTCCCGGCGCTGCGCGACATCGCCGGGCGGCTGTTCTACCGCTACCGGACGCGCAGGTCCAGGTCGACCGCCGCTGGCCCGACCAGCGTGTCGGGCGAGCGGCGCTGACCGTCCACGCCCGCCGGCCCGACGCTTCTGAAGTCGACGCGCTCGAGCGCGCCCGCGATGACCGGCACGGTAAGCGCGAGCGAGCGCAGAGCTGCCCGCGTGCCGAGCGCCAGCCGCGCCGCCGACGGCCAACACCAGGGCCTGCGCGCGATCGCTCTCATTACGTCCGGGTCGTCCGATTCATCGCGCCAGCGGGCGACCGGCGACGGCATCCGCGCGGCGCTGCCGTCAGAGACGGCGCGGACGGCGAGCCAGGGCACGCCGCGGGCGACGGCCTCGTCCGCAAGCGCGTAGGTCTCCATGTCAACGCCGCCAGCGCCGAAGGTGTTCCAGAGGTCGCGGCGGGCGTCCAGGTCGATGACGGGCGCGGCCACGGTCAGCAGCCGCGAGGAGATGAACGTGACCCTGCGGTTGCGCTCGCCGCCCAGCGCGCTGCGCGCCGCGCCGAGCATCCGGGCATCGCCCGGCAGCTCGGGGCGATCGTGCGCCACGACGCTGCGCGAGACGATGATGTCGCCCGGCCGGAGCGAGGGGTCGAGCGCGCCACAGGTGCCGGCAATGAGGACGGCCTGGCACGGCCGCTCCTCGAGCAGCCGGCGCAGTCGCGCACCCGCGTGCATGCCGGCGCCGACCGCGGTGGCGCCGGCGGCGCGGGCTTCGCGTTGCATCGGCGCGACGACGAGCACGTTCATCGGCCGCCACCGAGCATCGTGCCGATGCCCGCGCGGATGCCCTCGAGCGGGCTGGCCATGGTCGCCTTCACCGCCGTCGCTTCGTAGCCGCAGTGCGCCATGCAGTTGGTGCACCGGGCGTCACGGCCGTAGCCGTAGCGGTCCCACTCGGTTTCCTCGATCAGCTCGCGGAACGTTGGCACGTAGCCCTCGGTCATCAGGTAGCACGGCCGCTGCCACCCCAGCACGCCACGCGTGGGATTGCCCCACGCTGTGCACTGCATCGCTGCCTTCCCCTGCAGGAAGTCGAGGAACAGCGGCGTGTGCGAGAACTTCCATCGTTTGCGTTCGGGGAACGAAAGGATCTGCCGAAAGGTCTCGACCATTTGCGGGCGGCGCAGGAAGACGTTCTGATTGGGCGCCTTGGGGTAGTCGTATCCGGGCGAGATCATCATGCCGTCGATGTGCAAGTCATCCATCAGGAAGTTGAATAGCTCGCGCATCTGCTGTGGGGAGCTGTCGGCGAAGACGGTCGTGTTCGTCGTCACGCGGAAGCCCCGCGCCTTGGCGGCCCGGATGCCTTCGACCGCCTTGTCGAAGACGCCCGGACGGTCGACCATTGCGTCGTGCAGCTCGCGCATGCCGTCCATGTGGACGCTGATCGTTAGGTACGGCGAGGGCCGCAGCTTCGGGAGCCAGCGATGGAGCAGGAGCGCGTTCGTGCAGAGATAGACGAATTTCCGGCGCGCGACGAGCCCGTCAACGATGCGGTCGATTTCGGGGTGGATGAGGGGCTCGCCGCCGGCGATGGACACGACGGGGGCGCCGCACTCCTCGGCGGCGGCCCAGCACTCCTCAGGCGAGAGATACCGCCCGAGGATGTCCTCCGGGTGCTGGATCTTCCCGCAACCGGCGCAGGCGAGGTTGCAGCGGTACAGCGGCTCCAGCATGAGCACCAGGGGGTAGCGCTGGTTGCGCTTGAGCCGCTGCTTGACGAGATAGGCGCTGACGACGATCGCCTGCCGGAGCGGGATGCCCATACTGCCTCCTAGGCTACGACGGCCTCTGCCGTCATCCCACGCGCCGCGCCCTCGACCATCGCGGCGCGATCATCGAGTGCGCGCGCGGCGCTGATGCCGCTTCTCACCGCGGATTCCATGGTCGCCGGCCAGCCTGTGCCGGTGTAGGCGCCGGCGACCATCAGGTTCGGAAGGTGGGTGGTGTTGGCCGGCCTGCGCAGCCCCGGCGAGGGGACGAACGTCGCGTCCGGCTCTTTGATGACGACGGCGCGCAGGAGCGTGCGGGAGCGCGCCTTCGGCAGCGCGCGCCGCAACTGAGGTAGCAGCCGCGCGACCAACTCATGCTTCTCGAGGTCGAGGATCTCGTCCGCGGCGCTCAGCGACAGGACGATGTGATCCGGCGCGCCGTCGCCCCGGCCGGCGATGCGCGTGCGGCTGAACGCCCATTGCAGCTCGCATCCAGTGAACGCGACGAACTCGTGGTCCATGACGGGCCCGTCGAACCAGAGATGCAGGTTGATGATGGGCGAGGTCTCGAACGTCGTCATGTCGCGGAACGGCGATTCGCCCCGCATCAGGGGCGGCACGATGTCCAGCGCCTGCGCCGGCGGCAGGGCTATCACGCACGCGTGGAAGCGCTCCTCCGCGCCCCCGGAGAGGCGCAAGCCGGCGACGCGACCGCCGGAGATGACGAGCGACTCGACGCCGGCGCGGAGCCGCACCTCGCCCCCGCGCGACTCGATGTAGCGGACCGCGGGCATCCCGTGCAGCTCCGAGAGCGGCGCCAGCGGCAGCCCGATCGCCGCCGACGCCGGGGAGGCGAGGAGTCCTTCCTGGAACACGAAGAGCGCCTGGGCTGCGCTCGCACGGTCGCTGCGGCAGTTGAGCGTAGGTACGACGATGAGGTCCCAGAACTCGCGGATGACGAAGTCGCTCAGTCCGCGCGCGCGCAGCCACCCGGCGAACGTCTCGCCGGCGAAGCGGTCGCGTTGCCCTGCCGGCATCCGCGCGATGGCGGTGACGGCACGCGCGACGCGTGCGCGCTCGCGCAGGGGGAGGTGCGCATATGTGGCGAAGGAGGGCAGCAGGTGCAGCGGAGCGGGCAGCGGCGACGCCGCCAGAACGCTGAGGCGCCCGGTGGCGTCGAGGACGGGCACCGACAGCCGCTCCTGCATGCGGGTGAGATGGAGCGTCCCCAACCGGCGCAAGAACTCGACGTACGCGGTCGTGCAGCGCATGAGGATATGCTGGCCGTTGTCGATCTCGGCCCCGGAGCCCCGATCGACGAACGAATACGTCTTGCCCCCGGCCCAGGGCCGCCGTTCGAGCACGAGGACGCGATGCCCGAGGTCCGCCAGTCGGCACGCGGCGGAAAGTCCCGCGAGTCCAGCGCCGACGACAACGACGTTCATGTTGGTCTGACCAGAACGGCGCCGGCCCACAGCCGGGCGATCGCGGCGAGCTTCTCCTTTCCCGAGAGGCCCACGCGC
>DATMAH010000365.1:0-7964 GCA_035583735.1 Dehalococcoidia bacterium | reverse complement strand
GGGCGCCGGGCCGAGAGCCGCCCGCCTGCTCAACGCGTACATGCAAGAGATGGAGGTCTACACATGCTCGCCATAGGACAAGATGCGCCCGGCTTCGAACTGCGCGACGAACAGGGGAATGTGGTCCGGCTGGCCGACTTCCGCGGCAAATCGCCCGTCGTCCTCATCTTCTATCCGAAAGACAGCACGCCCGGCTGCACGAAGCAGCTCTGCGAGGTGCGTGACGACTACGGCCGGTATCAGGACGCCGGCATCGCCGTCTTCGGCGTCAACCCCGGCACCGCGGCCGACCACAAGAAGTTCATCGAGCGCTACGCCCTGCGCATGCCGCTGCTGCTCGATGACGGCGCGAAGGTCGCCGCCGCCTACGACGCGCTCATGCCGATCCCGCTGCTCAAGATCGTCAACCGCACCGTCGTCGGCATCGACCGCGACGGCAAGATCGCCTACTACCAGCGCGGCATGCCCTCGACCACGGAGATCCTCGCGGGCATGGCCGCCGCGACCGCTTCGGCGTAAGCACGCGCAGGAAGCACGAACGGGACGGTGTTCGCCGTCCCGTTCGTCTGTCTCCATGAACCTCTTCCGCGGACTCAGCCCGGGAGATGCGCCGCCCTCCGCACCAGGAAGTACTCGAGAGAGTCCACCAGCGCGATCCACGACGCCTCGATGATGTCCGTGCTTGCGCCCACCGTGTTCCACACGTGGCTGCCGTCGGTCGATTCGATGAGCACCCGCACGGCCGCGCTGGTGCCGCTCGCGCTGTCGATGATGCGCACCTTGTAGTCCACCAGGTGGATCGCCGCCACGCTCGAGTAGCGCCGCGTCAGCGCGCGCCGGGCCGCCGCGTCGAGCGCCGCCACCGGGCCGTTGCCCTCCGCCACTTCCACCGACCGCTCGCCGTCCACGCGCAGCTTGACGATCGCCTCCGCCTCGATGGCGTGCGGCTGCCCGTGGCCGCCGGCCGTCGCGCGCTCCACCGTCCGGTAGCTCTCCACCTCGAACGGCGGCGCGTAGTCCGCCTGGCCGCGCCGCGCCAGCAAATACAGCGACGCGTCCGCTCCCTCGAACGAGAAGCCCTGCGACTCCAGCTCGTTGATCCGTTGCTGCACCGCCCGCGCTTCCTCACGCGACAGCTCGCGCTCGTACCCGATCTCCTTCAGCTTCTGTTGCAGCCCGCTGCTGCCGCCCAGCTCCGATACCAGGTTGCGCGTGATGTTGCCGACCGCCTCCGGCGGCACATGCTGGTATGTGCGCTCGTCCTTCAGCACGGCCGCCGTGTGCAGGCCCCCCTTGTGCGCGAACGCGCTCGACCCCACGTACGGCTGGTACGGGTTTGGCACCATGTTCACAATCTCGGCGACGTAGTGGCTCGCCGCCGTCAGCGACCGAAGCTGCTCGTCGCTCACCACGCCGATGCCCATCTTCAGCTTCAGGTTCGCGATGACCGACATCATGTTCGCGTTGCCGCAGCGCTCCCCATAGCCGTTGACGCACGCCTGCACCTGCACCGCGCCTTCCCGCACCGCCGCGAGCGAGTTCGCCACCGCCAGCTCGGCGTCGTTATGCGTGTGGATGCCCAGCGGCACGTCCGTCTCCGCGCGCACCGCGCGCACCGCCTCGACGATCTGCTCCGTCGTCATGCCGCCATTCGTATCGCAGAGCACCAGCCGCGATGCGCCGCCGCTCGCCGCGGCCTTCAGGCACGCCAGCGCGTAGCCGCGGTCGGCCACGAAGCCGTCGAAGAAGTGCTCCGCGTCGAAGAACACCATCCGGCCGTTCTCGGCCATGAAGCGCACGGAGTCGGCGATCATCGCCAGATTCTCCTCCAGCGATGTCTCCAGCACGCGCCGCACGTGGAACTCATGCGCCTTCCCGACGAGCGTCACCACCGGCGTCCGCGCGTCCAGCAGCGCCCGCAGGTTCGCGTCCGAGGCCGCCTCGCCCCCCGCCCGCCGCGTGCTGCCGAACGCCGCCAGCCGCGCGTGCTGCAGGTTCAGCGACTGCGCGCGCACGAAGAACTCGGCGTCCTTCGGGTTGCTCCCCGGCCAGCCCCCCTCGACGTAGTGGATGCCCAGCTCGTCGAGCTTCCGCGTGATCTTGATCTTGTCCTCGACCGAGAGGGAGATGCCCTCCATCTGCGCGCCGTCGCGCAGGGTCGTGTCGTAGAGTTCGACGTTCATACGGGATGCGTCTCCTGAACGCGCCGGCGGGCGCCGGCGCCGGCTGGCCGCTGCCGGCTCAGCCGATGGCGCCCCGCGGCGATGGACCGCGGGTTGTGCGCACCTCAGGAACGGTATCGGACCTCATCGCGCGCATCCTAACACATCCGCCCGCCTGCCCTCCTACGGGCTTCCCCCGCTTTACCTTCTCCGGCCGTACCGATATACGTGCGACGGTGGAGCGACGGAGGCCAGTACGTTTATCGAGACGACGATCATATCCGGCGTCGCCGCGTGGACAGCCCAGCACAACATGACGGCTGGGGGGACGGCCCCCTGTGGCTGAGAGCGCTCGGCCCGACGAATCAGCGCCCGGTGCACCCGGCGGCCGCCCCGGCGACCGCGACCGCATCCGCATCCCCCGCCAGCCCGCAGTACCCGAGCTCGAAAGCACAGAGATCGTCCGCGGCGCCAAACCGGGCGCGCGTTTCGCACGCGTCGTCCGCAGCGGCCAGCGCCGCTTCGAGCGCGGCGACGACGAGGGCATCTTCCGCGCCACGGAGCGCGCGACCGCCCCGCGCACCCGCGCCCAGCAGGCGTGGCGCCAGGTGCGGCGCGTCTTCGTCGGCTCCCCCATCTCCTCCGAGCAGCTCGAGGAGCAGCGGCTCCCAAAGTGGAAAGCGCTTGCCGTCTTCTCCTCCGACGTCATGTCGTCCAGCGCCTACGCCACCGATGAGATGCTCCTGGTGCTGGTCGCCGCCGGCACCGGCGCCCTCTCCCTCTCCGTGCCCATCGCCGTGGCCATCGTCCTGCTGCTCGCCGTCGTCACCTTCTCCTACCGCCAGACGGTGCGCGCGTATCCCAGCGGCGGCGGCGCCTACATCGTGGCACGCGAGAACTTCGGCGACCGCGCGGCTGTCACGGCCGCCGCCGGGCTCTCCGTCGGCTACGTCCTCACCGTCGCCGTCTCCATCGCCGCCGGCGTGTTCGCCGTCGTCTCCGCATTCCCGGAACTGGAAGACATCAAGGTGCCCATCGCCGTCGGCTCCGTCGGCGTCATCACCCTGCTGAACCTCCGCGGCATCCGCGAGTCCGGCACCATCTTCGCCGTCCCCACCTACGGCTTCATCTTCGCCTTCGGCCTGCTCATCACCGCCGGCTTCATCCGTCTCCTGGTCGACCCGGACCTGACAGCGGACGTGCCAGAGTCCGCCGTCGAGGCCGGTACCGGCTCCGTGACGATCTTCCTTGTCCTCACCGCCTTCTCGCGCGGCGCATCCGCCCTCACCGGCACCGAGGCGATCTCGAACGGCGTGCCCGCGTTCCAGAAGCCGGAGTCGCAGAACGCCGCCACCACGCTCATGCTGATGGCCGCGATCCTGGGCGTCCTCTTCCTCGGCATCACGCTCCTCGCGAACGAACTGGAGGTGCGCCACGCCGAGGACATCTCCGCGCCCGCTCAGATCGCGAAGACCGTCTTTGGTGAGTCACCAGTCTTCTACTTCATCCAGACCATGACGGCGCTCATCCTCTTCCTCGCCGCCAACACCGCCTACGCCGACTTCCCCCGTCTCGGCTCGATCCTCGCGCGCGACCGCTTCCTCCCGCACCAGTTCCAGTTCCGCGGCGACCGTCTCGCCTTCTCGAACGGCATCATCTTCCTGGGGCTCGCGTCGGCCGCCCTGCTCGTGATCTTCCAGGCCGAAGTCAACCGCCTCATCCCGCTCTACGCGTTCGGCGTGTTCCTCTCGTTCACCCTCTCACAGGGGGGCATGGTCGTGCACTGGTTGCGCGACCGCGGGCCAGGCTGGCGCCGCAGCATGGTCATCAACGGCATTGGCGCATCGTCGACGGCGGCCGTGGCCGTCATCGTCGGCAGCACGAACTTCGTCGACGGCGCCTGGATCTCGATGGTCGCCATCGCCGTCTTCGCCGTCATGCTCTGGCTCATCTATCAGCACTACAGCGGCGTCGACCGCGCCGAGCGTGTCGCCCCCGGCACGATCGTCGAAACGCGCACGATGCACCGGCAGGCCGTCCTCGTGCCCGTCGACCGCATCACGCGCGCTGTCCTCCGCAGCGTCGAGTATGCCCGCACGATCTCGCCCAACGTGCGCGCCATCCACGTCACCGACGACGTCGACGCCGGCAACCAGCTCAAGCGGGAATGGGAGGCGACCGTGCTCGACGTCCCGCTCATCGTCATCCAGTCGCCGTACCGGTCGTTCGTCCTGCCCGTCATCTCCTACATCGACGCTCTCGACCAGGCCGACCCGGGCCAGTACGTCACCGTCGTGCTGCCCGAGATCCGCACCGTCTGGCCCTGGCAGCGTTTCCTGCACAACCAGTCGGCGCAGCGCCTTCGCAAAGCGCTCATCGAGCGGCCGAACACCGTCATCGTCGAGGTGCCGTATCACCTGCGCGAGTCCGCGGCCGCGAATCAGTGGTGATCGCAGACGCAAGAAGACCAGGGCGCCTCGAGTCTCTTGACGGGGTACGCGCCCTGGTCTCTGAAGAAGCCCCGGCTACGTGTGTGCTCTCCACGTGGCGGGTTACACCACCAGTATCGGTCGCCGCCTGTTAAACATTCATAAGGCCACGTCTAAAATTGCTGCAGTGACGCTGCGGTTCTTGTCACGGCCGTGACGCGGCCCGAGCCGGGCGGTGTCTCGTTGTTGATATAGTTCCGCCGCCCGCGCCGGAGGCCCGAATGGTGAAGTCACCCAACAGGACCTGGTTCGCCGCTGCGCCCATCGTGCTCGTCGCGCTGGCCGTCGGTGCCGCGCTCGGCCTCGATGCGGTCTACGGCGGCTCCGCCAGGCCGGCCGACCCCATCGGCGTCAGCACCGCCGTCCGCTACGCCTACACCGAGCCGACCTTCACCCCCACCCTGCCGCCCGGCGCCCCCACGCCCCGGCCCGCGCCCACCTTCGCACCCGGCGTCTCCGGCGACCCGGCAGAGCGCGACCAGGAGCGCCGCCTCGACCTGATCCGCCTCGCCGGCGCCGCCGAGGCCGTCCGCGCCGAGACCGGCGCCTATCCCAGCACCGCCAACAACGTCCAGACGGTCTGCGCCTACCAGAACGCCGACGTCGGCTGCGCCTTCGCCGACACCCTGGGCGAGATCCCCATCGACCCCCTGGGCGACCCCATCCGCAACGGCTACTGGTACTCCTCGGACGGCCAGACGGCGCGCTTCTACGCCTCCCTGGAGGGCGACGTGCCGGAGTCCGAGCTCTGCGATACCGACGACGCCGAACTGAACAAGCACGCAAACGTCATCTGCATCCAGGTCCCTTGAGCCGCCACGGCGCGCGCTCGAGTGGCTGACGTCCGCCGCTCCGCCATCGTGATAAGCTGGCGCCAACGCACCTCCGGAGGAATTCGCGCATGGCGCTCGACCTCTTCAATCAGCGCGCGAAGCACGACCGCGAGCGGTTCGGCGACCGGCTGCCGCCCGGCCAGAAGCTCACCGATGGCTGGCCCGTCCTCCACTACGGCGGCATCCCCGCCATCGACCTCGCCACCTGGAAGTTCTCCATCGTCGGGCTCGTGGAAGACGAGGTGCACTTCACCTGGGACCAGTTCATGGCGCTGCCGCAGACAACGCTCCGGTCCGACGTCCATTGCGTTACGCACTGGAGCAAGTTCGACAACGACTGGACGGGCGTGAAGTTCACCGACCTCATGGCGCACGTGACGCCGAAGCCGGAGGCGAAGCACGTCATGGTGCACAGCTTCGGCGGCTACACCACCAACGTCTCCCTGCGCGAGCTCATGGACGACGACGTCATCTTCGCCCATTCGCACAATGGGCAGCCGCTCGCGAAGGAGCACGGCTGGCCGCTGCGCCTCGTCGTCCCCAGGCTCTACTTCTGGAAGAGCGCCAAGTGGGTGCGCGGGCTCCTCTTCATGGCCGACGAGCAGCCCGGCTTCTGGGAGATGTACGGTTACCACATCCACGGAGACCCGTGGTTGGAAGAGCGCTACTCGTAACCGCGTCCGCCTTCGTCAGCGCCGGGGCGCCTCGATGCACGTGACGCCGCCCGGCCCCACGACGGCCTCGTGCACGGTGCCAGGCTCGATGTCCAGCCGGTCACCCCGCTGCAGCTCCAGGCGCTCGCCGCTCTCCCTCAGCCGGAACGTGATCGACCCGGCCAGGCAATACAGCACCTTGTGGTAGCCGTGGCTGTGCGGCGCGTAGGCGTCGCCCGGGCCGTTCGACCAGCGGCTCGGCGCCAGCCCCTCGTCCGCGAACGCGCGCAGCACGGCGCCCTCGTCGAACGTCCCTTCGAGCTTCCGCAGGCGCGCTCCCATGATGCGAGTGTACCGGCGCGCGGGGGCTCGGCGGCACGCACGCGCATTTGCGCGCTTTCTACTCTGTTATCATGGACGAAGAGGTGCCGTTCCGTGCAGGCGACCCGGCAAGAGATCCTCGATTACCTCCGCCGCAACGGCCAGGCGACCGTCAAGGCCCTCGGCGAGCACCTCGGCCTCACCTCCACCGGCATCCGCCAGCACCTCACCGTCCTCGAGCGCGACGGGCTCGTCGAGGCGAGCGAGGAGCGTGGCCGCGTCGGCCGGCCCGCCCTCGTCTACCGGCTCACGCCAGCGGGCGACGACCTCTATCCGAAGATGTACGACGAGCTCGCGAACGGCCTCATCGAGGAGGCGCGCGAGTTTCTCGGCCCCGACGCCCTCCAGAAGCTGCTGAAGAAAGTCTCGGCCCGGTTCGCGCGCCCCTATCTCGCGCGCCTGGAGAGCCTGCCCGCGACCGAGCGACTCCAGGAGACGGCGCGCATCGTCGGCGAGCGCGGCAACATCGCCGAGGCGGAATGGTCCGGCGAGGACTACCTGATCCACAAGCACACCTGCCCCTTCTGGAACGTCGCCACCAAGAACAGCGCCGTCTGCGCGCTCGATGTCGACTTCGTGCGGCAGCTCGCGGGCGCCGACGCCCGCCTCAGCACCAGCCTCCTCCGCGGCGACCCCTGCTGCACGTTCCGCATCCGCCCGCGTACGGCCGCCGCGCCGCGCGGCTAGCGCCGCCCTTGCCGACATAACGCAGTGCATCCGTGCCGAAGATCGCCGCACAACCCGTCGCGCGCCGCATGCTCGCGCGTATAATGGCCGCGTCCGCCGTTGCGGCGGCAGGCAGCATCACCACATCTCCCGGGGCGAACCGAAGATCGGCGAGTGCAGCGGTGCCACGTGCATCGCGCCGCGCCGGACCATCCCGATCAGATCGTCACAGGTCCACGGAGGGACATGACGGTACAGACGTGGGTAGGACGCTTCTGCGTGACGGAAGCGGGCGTACAGGAGGAGGGGCGATGGCTCACGTCTCTCGTACGCCAGCACGCCGATGAGCCGCCAGACGAGCTCTACGTCATCGTCGAGCCGGCCACTGAAGCAAGCGCCGAGCTGACCGCCCAGGTCGTCGATGTCGTCGCACAGCTCTACGCCCGCGACACGCTCTCGATCACCGGCGCCATCCTGCGCGCCCTGCAGTCCGCCCACGAGCACCTCCGCGACTGGAACAAGCGCAGCCTGCGCGAGCACCACGTCGGCGCCGGCGCCACCTGTCTCGCCGTGCGCGGCGCCGACGCCTACCTCGCGCAGGTCGGCCCGTCGCTCGCCTACGTCTGCCGCGCCGCTGGCGACGTGCGGCGCGTCGCCCCGGACAACGTCTCCGCCGACGCCGCCCTCGGCATGCCCGACGTGATCGAGCCGCACGTCACGCGCGTCCACATGGAGCCGGGCGACTGCGTCCTGATCGCGTCCAGCCGCTTCGACCACGTC
>DATMAH010000364.1:0-2447 GCA_035583735.1 Dehalococcoidia bacterium | reverse complement strand
CCACGCGTGGACGCGCGAGCATCCGCCGGACGTCCCCGGGCTGCGCACCCACTCCGCCGTCGTCGACGGGCCGGACGCCGTGCGCCGCGCCGCGCGCGAGCAGATGCGCCGCGGGGCGACGCAGGTGAAGCTGCACGTCTCCGGCGGCATCATGTCGCCGAGCGACCCGCTGGAGTCGCTGCAGTTCACCGTCGACGAGATCCGCGCCGCCGTCGAGGAGGCGGAGGCGTTCGGGCGCTACGTCGTCGTGCACGCCCACACGTCGCCGGCGATGCAGCGCGCGCTCGACGCGGGCGTGCGGTCGATCGAGCACGGCAGCATCCTCGACGAGGCGACGGCGAAGCGCATCGCGGCCGGCGGCGTGTATCTGGGACCGACGCTCGTCATCCTCGAGATCCTCGCGCGCTCCGACCGCCTCCCCGCGTTCGCGCGGCAGAAGCTGGACCTCGTGCGCGAGGAGTCACGCCGGTCGGTGAAGCTGGCGCAGGCGTCCGGCGTCAAGCTGACGTCGGGGTCCGACCTGCTCGGCCCGCGACAGTCGCGGCGGGCGAGCGAGATCGCCGAGAAGGCGAAGCACATCGGCGCCATGGAGGCGATCCTCAGCGCCACGCGCACGAACGCGGAGCTGTTCCGCATGCAGGACCGCATCGGCACGGTGGAGCAGGGGAAGGACGCCGACCTCATCCTGGTCGCGGGCGACCCGCTGGCCGACGTGGGCGTGCTCGTCGATGCTGCGAACATCCGCCTCGTGCTGAAGTCAGGCGTCGTCGTGAAGGATCTGACGTAGGGAAGCGCGGAGTTCTTGCCTCCGCCATCGTCCTCCCCTTCGTCACGTCCCGCTCCTTCTGATGCTCCGCCCTCCGAACGCCGTGCCCCTCACGGCAGCCCCGCCTGCGCGATGCGCTCTCGCATCTTGTCCTCCGTGAGGAAGCCGTACTGGAGTGTGCGCAGCGTGCCGTCGTCGCCGATGAAGAAGCTGTCCGGCAGTCCCTGCAGGCGGAAAGCGTCGTAGAGCCGGCCCTCCGGGTCGAGCACGAGCGGCAGCGTGACGCCGCGTGAGTTCAGGAACGCGACCGCCGTCTCGCGGTCTTCCTCGTGGTTGATGGCGAACACCTGGAGGCCGCGGTCACGCTTCTCCTCGTACACCGTCTGGATGTCCGGCAGCTCGCGGCGGCAGGGCACGCACCACGTTGCCCAGAAGTTGATGAAGGTGACGGACGCGCCGGGGTCGGCCGTCTCGAACACCACGTCGCCATCGCCGTCGCAGAGCGAGAATGACGGCGCCGGCGCGCCGATGGCCGGGCCGCCGCCGGCATCGACGTCACACACGACGTACACGGGGCCGGCGTAGGCGGTAGCGCCGCCAAGCGCTTCGCCACCGCCGTCGTCGCGAAGGAGCAGGAGGCCGACGCCGGCCCCCGCTGCGGCGAGCAGCGCGACGGCGACGATCGCGCGTGCGAGAGGGCGTTCGAGCAGCGTGGGACCGCGGGGAGGCATCACCGCATGATACCGGCGAGCCTTTCGTATTGGTGGGCGGCGCCCAAAGCATCATTGCCGGATGCCGCTGCGATCGTGTACCGTCCCCGTGATTCACGGGGAGCCCGTGACGCCTTGCCGTGCTCGGCGGCGGTGGTGGTGTGTTGGTTGTGGGGAGCGAGCATCGAAAGGCAAGGCTGCCGTGGGTGCGCGTCCCCGCCGTCCCTCTATCTCCTCGCGGTACCTGATCCCGGTCATCCTCGCCTGTGCGGCGCTCGCCGCCGCGCTCGCGCTCCTCGCCGTCACGCGGGCCCGCGCCGACACGCGCCCGCTGATCGCGTTCGACTTCGACCCCGACACCCCGGGCATCCAGACGACGGGCACCGCCACCGCCGACGGGAGCACGATCGAGGTCGACGTCGTCATCCAGGGCGCGACGGAGGAGACCGGCGCCTTCGAGTTCTACATGTCGTACGAGAACATCTTCCTGGACTTCGTCGACTGGCAGCTTGGGCCGTGGCTGGGGAGTACCGGCCGCGCCGTCTCGTGCCAGGAGCTGATCACCGAGAACACGCTGCGCATCGGCTGCAACACGAGCGGGCCGGAGCCGCCGGGCGCCACCGGCGACGGCGTGCTGGGGACGCTGGTCTTCCGGCCGAAGTTCGGCGGGCAGACGTGCCTGAACATGCTGCTGGTGGAGACTGCCGAGGTCTTCGGCCACGCCATCCTCACCGACGGCCAGGGCGGCTGCCTGACCATCACGTCCTCCTCGCCCACGCCCGCCGCGTCGGCAACGGGCACCGGCACGCCGACCGCAACCGCTACGCCGGGCGCCGCGACGACGACGCCCGTACCCACGGACACGCCGTCCCCCACGGCGAGCGCCACCGGCACGGCGACCGCCACCGAGACGCCGGTGCCGACGGCCACACCGTCGCCCTCGGCCACGGACACGCCCGGGGCGACGGATA
>DATMAH010000363.1:0-9258 GCA_035583735.1 Dehalococcoidia bacterium | reverse complement strand
CTCAGCTGCACCGCGACGCGGAAGACGTGCAAGCTGAGGGCTAAAGGGTGCGGACGGCCCCGCCGCCCGATAGGAGTCGGCGGGGGCGTCCGCAGTTGTGCCCTCAGCAGAGCCAGACGCGCGCGGCCGTCACTCGATGGTCATGAGTTCCGCCATGCCAAGGGCCGCGTGCGGCGCACCTGCTCCCTCGGCTGGCACGAAGCACACGAGCGCATAGGATCCGGCCTGCAGGTCCTCCGTGAAGACTACGACGTCCTCTTCCCCGGGCTCGTACGGGCCGTCGAAGGCCACGAACTCCATCGACTCGAACGTCGACTCGTCCTCGCTGCCGGAGCGCAACTGCTCGAGGATGGCATCAGGGTCGCCGTCTGCCGTGATGCGGAACAGCACGAACTCGTGCCCCTCGTCGCCGCTGTTCGTGACACGGAAGGCGACGTTGCCGGGAGCGCTCGTGCGGTCGAGCGAGAACGCGTATTCCGTCATGTCGATCGCGACCACTGCCGCGCCGGATGGCGGTTCGACGGGCAAGTCGGTCTCGCTGTTGATGCGCCAGGCGCCGTCGACCTTCACCAGCTCGAATCGCGTCTGCCCCCGGACGATGCCCTCGATCTCGCCGACCTCGACCGTGGCGGCATCACCTTCGAACTCGTAGTTGGCGAACGACGTGAACGTGATCGGCGGATCACCGATGAACTCGGCCAGTCCCTGCCGGGCCTCTTCGCGCGACGAGAACCCGAGCGCGTTGGTGATCATCATGTCGGTGACGTGCGACAGGAATCTGTCGACGTCCTTGTTGTTGAAGGCCGCTGCCGCCGACTCGAGCGTCGCGCGCACTGCTTGCTCTTCGTCGCCATTGTCGTCGTCGCCGCAGGCGGCCGACATCGCCGCGCTAATGGCGACGATGAGCGCGACTGCGCCCAGGATGAACTTACGCATGTTTGTCTCCCTTCATGGCTGAACGGTCCTCCGGCAGGAAGCGAAACTCGCCGTCGCGGACTTCGAACGTGCCTGAGGCCGGGCGGTTGCAGCGAGAGCAGACGACGATGACGTCCTCCCAGAACTCATCGAGGTGGCGGCGCCACGATCCACGCTCGTCGAGCTCGTACATGTGCGTGAGCATGTGGGTGGCCGTGATGCGGCCGCCACAGTGCCGGCACCGGCCGAGGTCGTCCAACGCCGTCGTGTCCTCGCTCATGTGCCGATGCTATGGGCCGCGTCCCGCCGGGCCATCGTAGGAACGCATGATCTTGCGCCGCGGCATTGCGTCCGTCCCCGGAGGGGCCGTGATGGAAAGTATGTAGGCCGGCCTACTCGTCGCGCGGCCGGACAATGCCCCGCTGCAGTGCGTAGGTGACCGCCTCGACGCGCCCGCGCGCGCCGATCTTCGCGTAGATGTTGGAGATGTGGCGCTGCGCCGTGGGCAGGCTGATGCTCAGCGCTTCCGCGATTTCGCGGGCGGTACGTCCGCCGGCGAGGAGGCCCAGCACCTCGGCCTCACGCGGACTCAGCTTCATCGGTGCGGCCGGCGCGGGCTCGGCCGGGGGCTGTTCGAGGAACTCGCGGGCCGCGCGCACGACGGCATCGCTGTCACCCATGTAGGGGCCAGTCTCGGAGCCGGGCAGGACGAGCAGACGTGCGCGCGGAATCGCCTCGCACATGCGCCGGGCGAGATCGACCGTGAAAAGCCGCTCGTCTCGCCGCGTCATGACGAGCGTGGGGCACCGGATTCCCGCGAGATACGGCGTCGCATCGTGTGCCGCGATCGCACGCCAGCCCTCGATCGCGACTTCCTGTGACATCGCGTCTCGGGTGAGCGCCGCGTACTCGCTGGCGAGGTCCGCGTTCGACCATTGGAAGGCGGCGTGCGCGAACGTCTCCGTGAACAGCTTCCAGTTCTGCGTGCGCATCGCTCCCACGGCAGCCGCATCGACCCAGCCGAGGTCAGCGGCGCTGATGTAGGACGTCCACAGCAACACGTGGGAGACGCGATGCGGCCGCGTCCCCGCGAAGGCAAGCGCGATGGGACCCCCGCTGATGCCGCCCCACAATGCCACGGACGCGAGCCCGAGATGATCGATGACGGCTTCCATCTCCGCGGCCTGGCCGTCCAGCGAGAAATCGAAGCTGTCGCGCGACGAGAGCCCCGTCCCGCCTGCGTCGTAGCGCACGATACGGCAATGCGCGGCCAGCTTCTCCAGCCACGCCCGCATGGGTGTGATCTCCCACTCGCGTGAGAAGTGGCTCCACGGCCACGTCGCTGGCATCACGAGCGGCGTGCCATCGCCGAACGCCGTGTATGCGATGGTCCGCCCGCCTGGCCCCGGTGCGAACGATACCTGTGGATGCATGCCGGACGCTCAGATCGGCGGGCGCGCGTACTCGCCGGGCATCGGGGAGTCGGCGCACGGGATGGCGCGGGCGCGAGCGGACGCGGCGGATGTCGTCAGCGTGCCAGGTGGCCGCGCCCGGCTCACGATCAGCAATCCTGCGTCCGGGGACGGCGGCAGGCGCGGGTCGGTCTGCGTGGCGACCATGGGGCACCTCCGGGCCTGGGCAACTGTACGGCTTCTCAAGAGTATCCCCTCGTGCTGAAGGGCATCGCAAGAACCGCCCGAGCGGGAAACGGGGGGATCCCCGCCAACTGGACACCCCGGAAGGCGGGCCGTAGAGATTCAGCGCGCCGTTAGCTGCGCCGTTCCGCGTGGCGGCGCGCGGCACGCAGCTCGGGGTGGTACTTCGTCGCGCTGGGGCAGAGGTCGCGCAGGACGCACTGGGGGCACTTCGGGCGCTGGGCGGTGCAGGTGCGGCGGCCGTGCTTGATGAGCGCCAGATGGAAGGCGTAGAAGTCCTCCGGCGCCACGATGCGCTCGAGCATCTCGTGCGCCTTCTCCGGCGTCATCGCCGCCGTCGCCGTCCGCTCCGGCACGAGGCCGAGGCGCATGGCGACGCGGAAGACGTGCGTGTCGACGGGCATAGCCGGCCGGCCGAGCGCGAACATCAGCACGCACGCGACGGTCTTCGGCCCCACGCCGTGCAGGCCGCGCAGCCACGCGCGCGCCTCCTCCAGCGGCAGGTCCGCGAGAAACGACAGGTCGAAGCCGCCGGCCCGATCACGGACATCGCGCAGGGCGGCCTGGATGCGTGGCGCCTTCGTCGGCGCCAGGCCGCCGGGCTGGATCGCGGCGATCAGCTCCGGCAGCGGCGCGTCGATGACTGCGTCCCAGGTGGGAAAGCGCTGCAGCAGCCGCGCGAAGGCCCGGCCCGAGTTTGCGTCGGAGGTGTTCTGGGACAGGATCGTCAGCACCAGCTCCGAGACGGGGTCGTGATGGGGGCGCCAGTCCGGGATGCCGTAGGCGTCGCCGAGCCGCGCGATGATCTCGGGGATGCGCCGGCTGTCCGGATGCGGCTGCGGGGCGCGGGGGCGCGCGGGCGGTCGCGGCGGCGCCACGTCCTGCTGACGCCGCGCCTTCGCGGGGGAGTTCGTACGCCGGGTCGATGGCATGCGGGCAGCATAGGCGGCGCGCCCGGCACAAACACGTCGGCCGGACTGCGGTGAGTCCGGCCGACGTGTTTGCCCGTTTGTGCCAATGCCCGCCGAGCGCGGGTCAGTTCACGATGGTGATCTGCGTGTAGGTGGTGCCGAGGCTGGACTGCCAGGCCATGCCCGCGCGCGTGTCGTAGAAGAAGACGTCGATCCATGTGGCGGGCAGGGCGCCCCGGTCCAGGCACTCGTACGTGCGGCCGGTGGGGTCGCCGGCGATCTGCACCTTCGTGCCCATGGGCAGGTTGGTGCTGCAGGCGGCCGCTCCCTCGAAGACGCGGATGCCGGAGGCCATGTTGTTGCAGAAGCCGCCGCCCGGGCCTACGCAGCCGTAGATGGTGATGCGGGCCGGCAGGACGGTGCCCGGCGCATAGCCGGAGCCTCGCCCCAGCGTGGCAGCCTGCCCCGGCGCCGACGTGACGCCGGCGACCTCTCCGCGGCGGGCCTGCGCCTCCGCGGCCGCGCGGGCGGCGCGGTCCCGCTCCGCCCACTCGACGAGCGAGGCGAGGACGGCCCAGCGGTGGCTCTCCTCGGCAGCCAGCATCACTGCCGCGCCGACCTGGTCCGTCGGCGGCAGGGCCATCGCGCTCGATCGCTCCCAGTTGCCGGTGACGCCCGCCGCGGCGCGCGCCGACTCCGGCGGCCCGTATGACGCCGCTACGGGCGAGGCGTCCGTCGTCGTGCTGATGAACGCCGTCACCGCCGGGATCGCCGTGGCGATGGCGAGTCCGAGCAGGCCGATGCCGGCGGCGAGCATGATGCGGCGGGTGATCGCTTCGCGGGCCGCGGGCAGCGGGCCCGAGCGTCGCGCAGGGACGTAGGCGGGACGGCCGGCCGGTGCGGCCTCGACAACGGCCGGCGCGAGGGCGAACCTCGCCACCCGGCCTCGGTCGCTCATGAGCGCCAGTCCCACTGAAGCGGCGGCCCCTGCGACCGTCGTCGCCGCCCTGGCGCCCGCAATGAATCCTCTGTAACTCAGACAGCTCCTCCTTCGCATATCGCGGGGTGCCGTGACCTCGATCTCAAGACGTTTCTGGCATCGCCCCCGGTCCACCCACCCCTGGCCGGACAGGGCACAAAACGTGCCGATTATAGCCTCGTGCCCCCCCACGTCAACCCGACGGCATCGCTTGTGACGCCAATCGCAAACCAAACCTTAGCATTTCGTAAGGCGCATACGATCAGTTTTTGAATCTGGGCCGGTGCCTCCTCCGCCCGAATGGGCGGGGCGGCGAGAATTAACAATTTTGGGTGGGCGGTCACCGGAAGAAGGGGCGCCCCGGCTCGCATGCTCGTAACATCGTTCGCGTCAGAGCTACTCACTGTCATTGAACGCGGGCGGATCGTGTGGTAGCGCCGCCCACCTCCAACGGGCGTAGCGCCGCCGCCACGGCGGT
Organism: Dehalococcoidia bacterium; assembly: GCA_035583735.1. GTDB lineage: Bacteria > Chloroflexota > Dehalococcoidia > DSTF01 > JACRBR01 > DATMAH01. Next base: position 4,320 of record DATMAH010000363.1, on the reverse strand, counting down.
CCCGCGCCCGGCGCGAGAACGTAGCTCGGTCACCCCGGCGGACGGGCGGGGCTACTCCGTCCATGCGCCGGACCCGGCCATTCGATCGATGAGCGCGCCGCCAACGGCGCAGGAAGAGAGAGGCGCGTCTGCGGGCGCGCCTCGTGTTCGCCAGTCACTGCCGGGCGCTGACTACACGCGCTCGAAGATGGTCGCGATGCCCTGCCCGCCGCCGATGCACAGGCTGACGAGCCCGTACTTCGCGTTCCGGCGCTCCAGCTCGTACATCAACTTGACGGTAAGGATCGCGCCCGTGGCGCCCACGGGGTGGCCGAGCGCGATCGCGCCGCCGTTCACGTTCGTCTTTTCGGGGTCGAGGTGGAGCGCCGTGCTGCAGGCGGCCGCGACGGAGGCGAACGCCTCGTTCAACTCGACCAGGTCGATCTGGTCGATGGTCATGCCGGCCTTCTTGAGCGCCGCCTGCACAGCCGGGATGGGGCCGCTGCCCATGAGCGACGGCTCGACGCCGGCTTCGGCCCGCGCCACGAGGCGCATCCTTGGCTTCAGACCGAGCTCGCGGGCCTTCGACTCGCCCATGACGACGACGGCGGCCGCGCCGTCATTGATGCCGCTGGCGTTGCCGGCGGTGACCATGCCGCCCTCCTTGAAGGCCGGCTTCAGCTTCGCCAGCGCCTCCATCGACGTCCGGCGCGGGTGCTCGTCCGTGTCGATGGTGACCGTCTCCTTGCCCTGCTTCACTTCGACCGGGACGATCTCGTCCTTGAACTTGCCCGACTCGATCGCGGCGAGGGCCCGCTCCTGTGAACGGACCGAGTACTCGTCCTGCGTCTCGCGGGAGACCTCGAACTTCTCGGCGAGGTTCTCCGCGGTGATGCCCATGTGCACCTTCGAGAAGGGGTCGCCAAGCAGGTGGAGGATGCCGTCCTCGATGACGCCGTTGCCCATGCGGTAGCCGGCGCGCGCCTGCCGCAGGTAGTACGGCATCATCGTCATGTTCTCGGCGCCACCCGCGACGACGACCGTGGCGTCGCCGGCCTGGATGTAGCGGGAGGCCGTGTTGATGGCCTCGAGGCCGCTGCCGCAGATGCGGTTGACCGTAACGGCGGGCGTCTCGATCGGCATGCCGGCCTTCACGGCGGCGTGGCGCGAGATGTAGGCGTCCTCGGCCACCTGCCCCACGCAGCCCATGATCACGTGGTCGACCTGCTCCGGCGCGAGGCCCGCTCGCTCAACGGCCGCCTTGATGACGATCGCGCCCAGGTCCGACGCGGGCATGTTGGAGAAGGCGCCCTGGAACCGGCCGATCGGCGTCCGGGCACCGCTGACGATGACGACATCTTCCATGTGGGGGACTCCTTTGGCCGGACGCATGACCGCGGTTCAACGGGGCTTCTGTGACCGAGTATAGGAAGGCGCCATAAGCACGGTCAATCACGAGCCCGGACGTCCGTGGCGGACGCGCGGCCGCCGAACTCGCCCAACAGTTCCTTCCGTTGCGCCCGATGCTGAAGTCGGTCACTGCGCAGACTCTTCGCCCCGCAGGAGAGGGGAGCGCATATCGCGCTCCGCATACAGAAAGGTATCTCGGACCTGACCAGGACTCTCGCGTTGCGATTCTCCCCGGCCGGGGCGGTCGCGCTGCTCGTGCTCTCGCTCGCGGTGCTCACCGTATCGCCGGCGGGACGGGCGGGCGCCAGCACAGACCACTGCCCCGACCACCAGGCCAACCCCGGCAAGGTGGAGGTCGGCGACGACTTCGGCAGCTCCCTGACGCTGCCCGCCGGGACGGTCTTCTGCGTCAAGGCGGGGGCGGGCGCCAGCGGTCTCGTCGTCAGCGACGGCTCGACGTGGACGGTGGACTGGCTGAACGGCGGCGGCCAGACGCCCGCCATCAGCTACTACATCATCTATGCCGACGGCAGCGGCGGCGGCGAGGACGGCCCAGACCTCGACTAGCTAGCCCGGCCGGAGCGTAGGAGCCGGTACGCCGGAGGTGGCTCGAGAGCCGCCTCCGGCGTTGACGTCCCTGGAGGATCTCCGGCGCGCCTCACCCGCGTCGCGTGGGCGGACGGAAGGATTTCTGCCATCCGATCCGTCCGGGTGGGCGTAGACCCATACGTCGATGGGGCATACTATTGCCACCACGACTGAACGTCGCTCAGTGCCGGGGAGACGAGGGGAACGGCTATGAACACGAATATCGCCGGATCGGAGACGCGGTACGGCATCGCGCCACGCCTCCTGCTCGCATCGCTGTCGCTGGCGGCGGGTGGTGTGCACCTGGCGATGGTGCCCATCCATGCGCAGAGCAGCACCACGGAGGCCATCGGCTTTGCCGGCGTCGGCTGGGCGCAGGTGATCCTGGGCATCGCGCTGATGCTGCGGCCTTCGCGCGAGGTCCTCGGCGGAGCAATGCTGCTGAATCTCGCCGTCATTGCGACGTATATCGTGAGCCGCACGGCGGGCTTGCCGTTCGGTGACCCAGCGTGGGAGGCGGAGACCGTCGAGGGCATCGACCTGATGACGACGATCTTCGAAGCGGTGAGCGTCGTGGCGGCCGGCCTGCTGCTCGTGCGCCCGGATTTCGCCGCGACACGCTCCGAGAGCACTGGCTTCTCGTTCGAGACGGCGGCGGTCGCCTCGGCCATTCCTCTTATCGTCCTCGTGGTGACCTCGGCTGCGCTCGCCGACCCGGAGCTGGTGAGCCACAGTCACGGCGGCGGCGGCGCCGCTCTCGTCTCGGGCACGGGCGGCGCCCACGGCCACGGCGGCGCAAACGCCGACGCCGCGACCCTGGTTTCGCTTGCGGAGAATCGCTGCGACCTGGGATTCAACCCCGCGGCCTACTGGAAGGAGACCGCCGTGGCCGGCATCGACACGCTGATGGGCGGTCAGGCGGCCGTGTCGGATCACAACGCATCCGCCTACGTCGTCGGGTCGGCGGAGCTCGACAAGCTGATCTCGCAGCAGATGACGAGCGAGGGCGAAGTGGGCGACGCGATGATGGTGCTATCGCTCGCGAGGGCCAGCGACGAGGTGTACGAGAACTGGCTGCGCTGGCTCGGCGCGTCCGGCATCGCGAGCCACTCGCACAGCGAGAACCCGCTGGCGCCGGACGACGACCGCGGCATGGGCGGCCACCTGGGGCCGCAGGCATGGCACGCGATGACGGACAAGGCGCAGTGCGATGCGCTGGCGGCGGAGCTGGAGCTGGCACGCCGGACAGCGCTGAAGTACCCCACGGTCGCCGACGCGGAGGCCGCGGGGTGGGTGCGGGTCACGGGCTACGTCCCCGGCATCGCCGCCCACTACATGAACTTCCGCCTCGTTGATGGTGAGTTCAACATCGAAGAGCCTGAGATGCTGCTGTACGACGGCACAGATCCGGACTCCAGCGTCGTCGGACTCAGCTACTACGTGCGGCACGCCGGGACGGCCGAACCGACGCAGGGCTTCTCCGGCAACAACGACCACTTCCACCGCCACGACGGCCTCTGCGTCAGCGGCGCCGGCGTCATCGGCGATAGCACGACGACGGAAGAGGAATGCGCGGCGAGGGCCGGCCGCAAGGCGGACGGGGCGTCCGGCTGGATGAACCACGTGTGGGTGGTGCCGGGGTGCGAGAGCCCGTGGGGCATGTTCTCCGGCGCCAACCCGATCATCGATGGGGAGCTGGGCCAAAAGTCCGGCGAGGACGGCGGCGGCTGCGCGGGCAGCGGCGTGCGCGACCGCTACGACCTCAGCGCGGGCGAAGTCGGCAACACGCCGACGGTGGTCGGCGGCTCGGTGGAGCTGGTCGTCGGCAACTGAGGCAGACCCGATGCGGGTGAACACGAGGGGGCCGCGTCCGCGGCCCTCTCTCCCGTTGTACGTGCTCGTTCAGCCGCGATAGGCGACGTAGTGGGCGTGGGTTGTCAGCGCCGTGTGGGAAGCCCGTGACCTTCCCGTCCGCTCCGCAGTGTCAGACGTGGATCGCGTCGCGCTCGGCCACTCGCCGGCCCGTGGCGGTGACGGTGAACTCGCCCTTTATCAACGCGACGATGGCGTCGTCGCGCTGGAGCAGCTTGGTGGGGTCGAACGTGTTGGACGCCAGCGCGCCCAGCGCCTCGAAGAAGCCGCGGGCGGCAGCGCGCCCTGCCGCGGCTGGAGCCAGGGCACGTCGGTCTCGCCCTGTCCGTACTCCCGCGCGACGTCGTCCGCGAGGTGCTCCAGGATGGCGGGGACGTCGCCGGCGCCGAATGCGGCATAGATCGCCCGCGCGGTTTCGATGTTGCTCACCGGTCCTCCGCTCAGCCCGGACCGGGCGCTATGGCGTGTCGC
>DATMAH010000362.1:0-13395 GCA_035583735.1 Dehalococcoidia bacterium | reverse complement strand
AGCCGCGCGCCACATACCCGATCAGGCGCACAACGCCAGAGATCTGACAGCCCTCTCGTCGTGCCGGACACTTCCCTATCGGTCGCGCGACGGCTGCGTGAGGTCGGATAAACGACGCAACGATTGGTTGCTGACACGGCCCGGCAGGGGCGCGGCCGAACCCCCGAAGAGTCCGTCGCCCTCGCACTCAACACGTCGGGGCGCGCGGTCCTCTTCGCCGGCATCACCGTCGTCATCGCGCTGCTCGGCATGTTCATGCTGAACCTCGACTTCGTCCGAAGCATCGCCGTCTTCGCCGTGCTGGCCGTGTTCATGACCATGCTGGCCTCGCCAACACTGCCGCCGGCGCTGCTTGGCTTCTGCGGGCGCAACATCGACCGCTTCGGCCTGCCGCACCGCAAGACCGCGGAGGCGAACGACGACAACTCCTTCTGGTACCGCTGGAGCCGCTTCATCCAGTACCACCCCTGGCCCTCGCTCATCGTCAGCGTCGCCCTGCTCGTCGGCCTCGCCCTGCCGGTGTTCGCGCTGCGCCTCGGCTTCGGCGACGCCGGCAACCTCCCGGAGTCCGACACCCCCCGCAAGGCGTACGACCTGTCGCAGAGGGCTTCGGGCCCGGCGTCAACGGCCCCATCCTCGCCGTGGCCGGCACCCGAACGGCGAGCAGGACGCCGCGAAGCTCGCCGAGCTCCGCACCGCGCTCGAATCAACCGAGGGTGTCGACTCCGTCACGGAGCCGCACGCGATGGCTGGCGGCACGCTGCACCTGTTCAGCATCTACCCGGAGACGGCGCCCCAGGACGAGGCGACGACCGACCTCGTCGGCCACATCCGCGGCGGCGTCATCCCGCAGGTCATCGGCGATGAGGGGCCCACGGTGCTGCTCACGGGCGATACGCCTTCGTGGTCGACTTCTCCCAGTACATGGGCGAGCGCCTGCCGCTCTTCATCGGCGCCGTGCTCGTGCTCTCGTTCCTGCTGCTGATGGCCGTGTTCAAGAGCACCGTCGTCGCGGCAAAGGCCGTGATCATGAACATGCCGCCCAACGCGCGCGGCGCTAGCCGCCTGCCTGCTGCGCCTCGATCCGCGCACGCAGCTCGTGCTCCCGGCGCCGCTGCTCGCCCGTGGGGTCGCTCTCGGCGAACTCCTCCGTCTCGAACACGGGCCGGATCTCCACCTCCCCCTTGCGGAACGGGATCTTCTTCGCCCACTCCGTCGCCTCCTGCATCGAGCCTACCTGCCAGATCCAGAAGCCACCGAGCACCTCCTTCGTCTCGGTGAACGGCCCGTCGACCACCGTCCGCGCGTCGCCGTCGAACTTCACCTTCACACCCTTCGATGTCGGGTGCAGGCCTTCGCCGGCCAGCATGATGCCGGCGTTCACCAGCTCCTCGTTGAACGTGCCCATCTCCGCCAGCTCCTGCTCCGTCGGCATCACCCCGGCTTCGGAGCGCTCGTCACCCTTCACGATCACCATGACACGCATCGTCAATCCTCCTTGCTGTGTCTGCGCAGTGCCCTATCGGCGCCAGCCTGTTCGCCGGCTTCGTAGAGACGACGAGCGGCCGGCCGCCGGATCGACAGCCTCAGCATGGTAGTTCGGGCGCAGCGCGCCAATACGCGAACGCACCGCCAACAGCCACCATCTGTTAGATTAGGCGCGATCCACCGTGCACGAGAGAGCTTCCATATGAGCCTGGTGGTCCAGAAGTACGGCGGCACGTCCGTGGCGGACGCGGGCCGCATCAAGCACGTCGCCGCCCGCATCAAGCGGCGCGTCGAAGCGGGCGACCACGTCGTCGCCGTCGTCTCCGCCATGGGCGATACCACCGACGACCTCATCGCGCTGGCGCACCAGGTGACCGACCACCCGGAGCCGCGCGAGATGGACGTGCTGCTCAGCACCGGCGAGACGCAGGCCAGCGCGCTGATGGTGATGGCGCTCCACGCGATCGGCGTGCCCGCGATCAGCCTCTCCGGCGCCCAGGCGGGGATGCGCACCACCGCCCAGCACCGCGCCGCCCGCATCGCCGCCATCGAGCCGACGCGCCTGCGCGCGGAGCTGGAACGCGGGCGCGTCGTCATCGTCGCCGGCTTCCAGGGCATCACGGAGGAGATGGACGTCGCCACCATCGGCCGCGGCGGCTCCGATACGACGGCCGTCGCCTTCGCCGCCGCGCTCGGCGCCCGCTGCGAGATCTACACGGACGTCGAGGGCGTCTATACCGCCGACCCGCGCATCTGCCCGGAGGCCCGCAAGCTGCGCGACATCTCCTACGAAGAGATGCTGGAGCTGGCCAGCAAGGGCGCGAAGGTGATGGCGCCCCGCGCCGTCGAGCTCGGCTACATCTACAGCATCCCGATCCTCGTCGCGTCATCCTTCACGGACGCGCCGGGCACACTGATACATGGAGGCGTCGATATGGAAGGCTTCAACCGCGTCCGCGGCATCGCGCACGACCTGGACGTCGCGAAGGTGACGCTGCGTCACGTGCCCGACAGGCCCGGCATCGCCGCCGAGGTGTTCGAGCCGCTGGCCGAGGCCCATCTCTCCGTCGACACGATCGTGCAGAACGCCAGCGAGGAAGGCCTCACGGACATCACCTTCACCGTCGCCAAGAACGACCTGCCGGTGGCCGTCGAGCACATCCGCACCGTCGCGAAGGCCGTCGAGGCGAGGGACGTGGTGGCGGACGAGAAGGTGGGCAAGGTGAGCATCGTCGGCACGGGCATCCAGTCCGCGCCGGGCTACGCGGGCCGCATGTTCCGCGCGCTCTCGGACGCCGGCATCAACATCCAGATGATCTCCACCAGCGAGATCCGCATCACCTGCATCATCCCGGAGGACCGCGTCGCCGACGCCGTCCGCGCCCTCCACCGTGCCTTCGAGCTGGAGAAGGCGGAGGCGCTGTAGCAGTTGACAGTTCGCAGTTGACAGTTCGCAGTTGACAGTTCGCAGCGCGGGCGGTCAGCCGTAGGCTCTCAGCGGTCAACTGCTAGGTCAGCGCCACCGCCGATCCGCGCACCACCATTCGGTCTGTCCACTGTCAACTGTGAACTGTTAACGGTGAACTCAATTCCCCCTCACGCCCCGCGGCGCCGCATCTGCCAGCGGCCGAACGCCGCAGCCGCCAGCGCCAGCGGCACCATCCACCACGAGAACACCAGCACCGCGACCCCAACCGTCACCGCGCCGGACAGCACCGCCAGCGACGACTCCCACGCGCGCTCCGCCGCCTCGCCGGGCGACCACAGGCCGCCGTCGTCCGCCGCCTCCTGCGCGATGGCCGGCGGCTCCAGGTGCACCGTGATCGTCGCCAGGTCCACCTGGTCCTCCAGGAGCTGGATGCGCCCTTGCACCTGCTCGATCTCGCCCCGCACCTGCCCCAGCCGGTCCTGCACCACCAGGACCTCGTCAACCGTCTGCGCGCGGCCCAGCAGCTCCAGGTACTGCTGCTCCGTCCGCTGCAGGTTGCGCAGCCGCGACTCCAGGTCCGTGAACTGCTCGGTCACGTCGTTCGACGTCGCCTGCTCCGACCGCACCTCGCCCAGCTTGCGCAGCTCCCCCAGCACGCGCTGGTACTCCGTCCCGGGCACACGCAGCGTCACCGAGGCGACCTGCTCGTCATCGCGGAATCCGAACGACGAGCTGGCGACAAAGCCTCCCGCGCCGGCCGCGATATTCGCGACATCCTCGAACCGCTGCGAAACCTCCTCCGCTGCCAGCGTCAGCGTCGCCGTCATGATGATCTTGCGGTCCAGCACCGGCGGCAGGCTGCCCGACGGCGGGCCGCCGCCCGTTTCGGGCGCAGCCGCCCCGCCCGCGCCTCCCGCGCTCCCGGCCACGTCGGGCGCCACCGCCACGCCGTCCCGCTCCCCGGACGTGAACTCGCCCGCCGGCGCGCCCTGCACGGCGTCGTCGCCGCCTTCGTCGCTCGCGCCGTCCGCGCCGCAAGCGGCCGTCAGCGCCAGCACAATCGCCGCGGCCGCGACCAACCAGGTCGTGCGCATCGTCTTCATCATGGCCCCTCCTCTCCCGCAGCGCGGGATATCAGGAGGGACGCCTCGCGCGCGCCAAAAGTTCCCGTGCGCACGTCGCGCGGCGCCTGTTCTATACGCGCGAGCTACGCGGCGGCGCCGTCTCGCATCGCGCCGCTGAGGCGATACCCGTATCCTGAGGCCCGATGAATCGCTCGGCCGCCCGGACCTACCGCATCCACGGCGGAAACCCGCTGAGGGGCAGCGTCCGCATCGGCGGCTCCAAGAACGGAGCCGACTATGCGATGGCGGCTGCGCTTCTCACCGCCGACGACGTCGTCCTCCACAACGTGCCCGGCATCGGCGATGTCGAACGCATGGAGGAGATCCTTGTCCACCTGGGCGCCTCCGTCGAGCACCCCGCGCCCCACACGCTGCGCATCAACTGCGCCGGCGTCAGCCGCTTCGACGTGCCGACGAAGCTCGCGTCGCGCCTGCGCGCGGGCTTCCTGGTCATGGGGCCGCTGCTCGCGCGCTTCGGCCGCGCCTCCTGTCCGCCGCCCGGCGGCGACGCCATCGGCATCCGCCCGCTCGACGTGCATCTCGCCGGCTTCCGCGTGCTCGGCGCCGACGTGCACCAGCTCGGCGACGCCTTCGAGGCGCAGCGCGGCGCGCCGCTGCGGGCCGGGCGCGTCGTCCTCGATTACCCCAGTGTGATGGGCACCCTCAACGTCCTCCTCGCAGCGACGCTGGCGGACGGGCAGACCACGATCATCAACGCCGCCAGCGAGCCCGAGATCGCCAGCCTGGCCGAGATGCTGAACGCCATGGGCGCCGCCATCACCGGCGCCGGCACGCACACCATCCGCGTCGAAGGGGTGCGCGAGCTGCGCGGCGCTACCCACACCGTCATCAGCGACCGCCTGGAGGCCGGCACGTTCGCGCTCGCCGCCGCCATCACCAACGGCGATGTCGAGCTCGAGGCGGCCGTGCCCGGCCACCTCGACGCGCTCATCTGGAAGATGACGGAGGCGGGCGCCGAGGTCCGCCCCACGGAGGCGGGGCTGCACGTGCGCGGCGGCGGCAACTACGCCCCGGTGAGCGCGCAGGCGCTCCCCTACCCCGGGCTGGCGACGGACCTCCAGCCACAGCTCGCCACGTTCTTGACGCAGGCGCACGGCACCAGCACGGTGTACGAGCGCGTCTTCGACAACCGGCTGCTGTACATCGCGGAGCTGCGGAAGCTGGGCGCCAACATCGTCGCCACCGGCCAGACGGCCCTCATCACCGGTCCCACGAAGCTGACGGGCGCCCGCGTCCGCGCGCTGGACGTGCGCGCCGGCAGCGCCTGCGTGCTGGCAGGCCTCGTCGCGGACGGCACGACGGAGATCGAAGATGTCCACCACATCGAGCGCGCGCACGAAAACCTGCATGCTAAACTGGCCGCGCTCGGCGCCGACATCGAACTGCATTGAGGCGCCGGGCAGGGCACCCTCGCCATCATCAACGTGATCATCGCTCGGCGCGCACCCCTCAACCGGCGCCGCCACCGCGCCGCCGAGCGCTGATCGCCGCATGTAGCGCGCGGCCTTCGCCGGCCGGGCTTCCGGGTTCATACAAACGTGCTGCTACCTAAGAAGATCGGCGTCGACCTCGGGACCGCGAACGTGCTGGTCTACGTCAAGGGCAAGGGCATCGTCGTCAACGAGCCCTCCGTCGTCGCGCTCGCGAACCGCGACAACACCGTCGTCGCCGTCGGGCGCGAGGCGCAGGAGATGATGGGCCGCGTCCCCGGCAGCATCTCCGTCATCCGCCCCATGCGCGACGGCGTCATCGCCGACTACCTGATCACCGAGGCGATGCTCCGCTACTTCATCCAGAAGGTCATCGGCCGCTTCTCCCTGGTCAAGCCGGAAGTGATGGTCACCATCCCGGCCGGCGTCACCAGCGTGGAGCAGCGCGCTGTGCGCGACGCGGCGGAACAGGCCGGCGGCCGCCGCCCGGTCCACCTCGTGCCGGAGCCGCTCGCCGCCGCCATCGGCGCGCGCATCCCGGTCAACTCGCCCAGCGGCAACATGGTCGTCGACATCGGCGGCGGCCGCACGGAAGCTGCCGTCATCTCCATGTATGGCATCGTCGTCGCCGAAAGCGTGCGCATCGCCGGCGACCGGCTCGACGACGCCATCGCCGCCTACGTCAAGCGCCGCTACAACCTCATCATCGGCGAACGCACCGCCGAGGAGATGAAGGTCGAGATCGGCGCCGCGGCGCCACTGGATACCGAGCTGAAGATGGAGATCCGCGGCCGCGACCAGATCAGCGGCCTGCCCAAGACCATCACCGTCACATCGTCCGACGTCACCGCCGCCATCCAGGACTCGCTCGCCACCATCGTCTCCGTCGTGCGCAGCGTGCTGGAGCGCACGCCGCCCGAGCTGGCGTCCGACGTCATCGACCGCGGCATCGTCCTCACCGGCGGCGGCGCCCGCCTTCGCCACATCGACATCCTCATCGCACAGGAGACGGGCATCCCCGTGCACATCGCCGAAAACCCGATGGACTGCGTCGCCATCGGCTCCGGCGTGGCGCTGGAGTACCTGGATGTCATCAAGCGCAGCCTGCCGACGGAGGAAGAGGCGCTCGTCGCCAGCTACTGACACGCTCGCGGCCTGCTTCAAAATTGTTAACCGCTGGCCAAATCGGCCGTCTCTGCGGTTTCTTCAGTCCAAAGTCCGAGGCGTCCCCGCGCGCCGGTCTGCTACCTTGCCTACGGCCTTACCGCCGCAACCGCGCACGCGGCGAAGCCACGCCCCCCAGGAGGCTCGATGACCACTGAATTCACGAACTTGCCTGCCGCGTCTCCCACCACCAACGGCGCCGCGCGCGACCTCATCATCGACGCCCGCGGCGTCGTCAAGACCTACCGGACGGAGGACATCGTCGTGAACGCCCTCCGCGGGGTCACGCTGGAGGTGCCGCGCGGCGAGATGGTGGCCATCATGGGCCCCTCCGGCTGCGGCAAGACCACCCTCCTGAACTGCATGAGCGGCCTCGACGAGATCGACGACGGCCTCATCCTCATCAACGGCGAGGACATCAACCGCATGTCCGATAACAAGCGGACGGAGTTCCGCGCGAAGCAGATGGGCTTCGTCTTCCAGTTCTACAACCTGCTGCCCGTCCTCAGCGCCGTCGAGAACGTCGAACTGCCGCTGCTGGTCTCCGGCACCAAGCCGCGCGAGGCGCGTGAGCGCGCGCTCTCCGCGCTCGACCTCGTCGGCCTGCGTGACTGGGCGAAGCACCGCCCCGCCCAGCTCTCCGGCGGGCAGCGCCAGCGCGTCACCATCGCCCGGGCGCTCGTCAACAACCCCGCCATCGTCTGGGGCGACGAGCCGACCGGCGACCTCGACACCACCAACGCCGACGCGATCATGGACCTCATCGTCGGCCTCAACAGGAAGCAGAACCAGACCTTCGTCATCGTCACGCACGCACCGGAAGTGGCGCAGCGATGCCACCGCATCGTCCACATGAAGGACGGCGAGATCGTCAGCGAAGAGGTGGCCGCAGGGGCGCCCGCGTGAACGAGTTCTTCGGCATCGACATGACGTGGATCATGCTGGCCCTGCTTGGCCTGCTCGCCGTTTCCCTCGCCACCGTCGGCTGGGTCTTCCTCCGCAACCGCGTCATGTTCATGATCGGCGTGCGCAACATCCCGCGACGCCGCGCCCAGACCACGCTCATCATCATCGGCCTCATGCTCTCCACGCTGATCATCAGCGCCGCCTTCGCCATCGGCGACACCGCCGACTACAGCATCACCAACTCGGCATACCAGCGTCTCCACTCCGTCGACGAGATCGTGCAGGTGCAGTCCGGCGGCGATGACGACGACGGAGAGTCGTTCTTCGAGGGTGAGTCGCTCATCTCGGCCGCCCCCATCGAACAGGCCCGCGCCGACGAGCTGGTGCAGCGTTTCCGCGGCATCGATGGCGTGGACGGCGCGGTCGCCGTCATCCGCGGGCCGGCCGCCGCGAGCAATCTCGCCCGCGGGCAGACCGAGCCGCTCGTCCTGCTCATGGGCGTCAATCCGTCGCAGCTTGACGGCGGGTTCGAGTCCGACCTCCAGACCGTATCCGGCGAGAGCGCCGACCTCACCGCCCTCCCCGAAGGAGCGATCTACCTCAACGAGTCGGCCGCCGACGAGCTCGATGCCCGGCCCGGCGACACCGTCACGCTCTACGCCCAGAACCAGCCATACGAGTTCACCATCGCCGGCGTCCTCGTCGACCGCGTGCTCAGCGGCGCCCTCTCCATCGATAGCGGGTTCGTGCTCCCGCTGGACCGCGCGCAGGAGCTTCTGGGCCGGCCCGGTGAGGTGGACTTCATCCTCGTCTCCAACGAGGGCGGCACCCGTGACGGGCTGGACCGCTCCGAGGAGGTCATGCGCCGCGTCGAGTCCGCGCTCCTCGGCTCGCCGCTGCGCGCGTCCGACGTGAAGCAGCAGCTCGTGGATGACGCCGCCGAGATCTCGAGCGGCATCGTCACCATCTTCGTCGTCCTCGGCCTCTTCTCGATCGCCGCCGGCATGCTGCTCATCTTCCTCATCTTCGTCATGCTCGCGGCGGAGCGGCGGACGGAAATGGGGATGTCGCGCGCGGTCGGTACGAAGCGGCTCCACCTGGTGCAGATCTTCATGTCGGAGGGCATGGTCTACAACATCGGCGCCGCCGCGGTCGGCTGCGCACTCGGCGTCGTCGTCTCCATCGGCATCGTCCAGGTGCTCGCGCGCCTGTTCGACGAGTTCGGCCTGAACATCACCTTCAACGTCACCGTGCGTAGCATCGTCGTCTCGTACTGCATCGGCGTCGTGCTCACGTTCCTCACCGTGACGTTCTCGGCCTGGCGCATCGGCAACATCAACATCGTCGCCGCCATCCGCGACACGCCCGAGCCCGTCCAGGGCGAGAAGCCCCCCGTCCGGACGACGCTCATCCCCACGGTCTTCCGCTACCTCTACTGGCTCGTCTTCAAGCCGCGGGGCCGGGAGTGGCTGCGTTCCGCGCTGCTCCTCGTCGCCGCCGTCGCCGGCCTCGCCGCCAGCGCCGCGCTCGCGTCGGGCGACCCAGCGACGTGGCTCCAGGTCATCGCCGTGCTCGTCCAGATCGCGGCGGTCCTCGTCGCCGTCTGGTTCCTCTTCGCCACGTTCCACATGGGGTCCTTCCTCGCCGTCGGCGGCATCGCCCTCATGCTCGTCGGCCTCGGGACGGACCAGGGGTTCTTCTTCGGCTTCGGCTGGTCGGCGCTCATCTTCGGCCTCGCCGTCGTGCTGGCCCAGCTCCGCTTCCCGCAGCGCCCCATCTACACCGCCGCCGGCGTCATCCTGCTCGTCTCGTGGCTCCTCCTGGCCGGCGGTAACACGCCTTTCGAGAGGGTCAACGGGATGGACGGAGGCGCCGAGATATTCTTCCTCAGCGGCGTCTCGATGGTCCTCGCCGCGACCTTCGTCATCGTCTACAACGCCGACCTCCTGCTGCACCTCCTCAACTGGATGGGCAGCGCCGTCTCCACGCTCGTGCCCTCCATCCGCACCGCGGTCGCTTACCCGCTCGCGAACAAGTTCCGCACCGGCATGACCATCGCCATGATCTCGCTCGTCATGTTCGCGCTCGTCATGATGTCGACGATGAACGAGAACTTCGGCCAGATCTTCAACAGCGACGAGGCGATCGGCCCGTACGCCGTCGTCGCCATCGAAAACCCGGGCAACCCGATCCCTGACCTCGCCGGCACGCTCCAGCAGGAGGGCTTCGACACGACGCCGCTCGCCGGCGACGGTAACGGCCCAGACGGCGACGACGGCATCGACCCGGTCTACCAGGCGAACCGCTCCATCGCGGAAGTGAGCCAGGTCTCCAACCTCAACGAAGAGGGCGCGCAAGACTGGTCCGGCTACCCCGTCCTGGGCATGAGCGACGACTTCGTCCGCAACGCCCGCTTCACCCTGCAGCAGCGCGCCACCGGCTTCGAGAGCGACGATGCCGTCTGGGACGCCCTGGCCGAGGACCCGGACTACGCGCTCGTCGATGCCTTCGCCATCCCCCAGGGCGGGTTCGGCGGCCCCGGCGCCATCGTCGAAGGCCTGGAGCCCACCGACGAGACGTTCGAGCCCATCCCCTTCCTCGTGCGCGACTCCGCCACCGGCACGATCAAGCGTGTGTACGTGATCGGCGTCCTCTCGACGCAGTCCAGCGGCCTCTTCAGCGGCTTCTGGATCAGCAACGAAGCCTTCAACGAAGTCTTCGAGCGCCCCGAGCTCACGCAGTACCTCATCCGCCTCGACGACCGCAGCCAGGCCAACGAGGTCGCGCGCCAGATCGAGAGCACGCTGATCGAGCGGGGCGTGCAGGCGGACTCGCTCCGCAAGATCATCCAGGACTTCCAGGACCAGCAGCAGGGCTTCCTCTACCTCATCCAGGGGTTCATGGGCATCGGCCTCTTCGTCGGCATCGCCGCCGTCGGCGTCATCGCCTTCCGCACCGTCGTCGAGCGCCGGCAACAGATCGGCATGCTGCGCGCCATCGGCTACTCGCGGCGCGCGGTCGCGCTGAGCTTCCTCATGGAGTCGTCGTTCACCGCCCTGCTCGGCATCGTCAGCGGCATCGCGCTCGCGCTGCTGCTGGCGTACCAGCTCGTCAACACGGACGACTTCGTCCCCGGCGGCGTCGACGGCTTCTACATCCCGTGGGTCCAGATCATCCTCATCGGCACCTTCGCCTTCCTCGCTTCCATCGTCATGACGATCGTCCCGTCACGCCAGGCGTCCAGCATCCCCATCGCCGAAGCCCTGCGCTACGAGTAGGCGGCTCCGCGTTCGTCGTTTTAGAGAGTCACTGGCGGCGGTCCCGAACCCCCTAACGACCAACGACCAACGACCAACGACGATCCGCCTATCCCTGCCGCTTCAGACGTCCCGTGCGCTTCGCCCAGCGCTCCGCCATGCCGAACGCCACCATGCCGCCGGGGATCAGCACCACGCCGAACCCGGCCAGCGCCAGCAGCTCCGGCGCGACGTCCGCCACGCTCTCGCCGTCGATGATGGCGCCGCGGATCGCGTCGAGGATGTACGTCGCCGGCGAGATCCAGCCGAACGGCTGCAGCCACGCCGGCAGCACGCCCACCTCGTAGTACACGCCCGACACCAGCAGCACGAACGCCTGGACCATCATCGACATCTGGATGCCGCGCTCCGGATACAGCAGCGGCAGGATGCCCGCGAAGATCGCCAGGCCGGCCACCGCGAAGCTCCCGACGGCCAGCACCACCCCCGCCGCCAGCCAGTCCGCCTGTCCCAGGCTCACATCGAAGAACGGCAGCGCGATGAAGAAGATGATCGCCGTCCGTAGCGTCGCGTGCAGGATGCCGAACAGCACCATCCCCGCCAGGTGCAGCCACCGCTCCACCGGCGCCATCAGCGTGTGCTCGATCGTCCCCTCCCAGCGCTCCCACGAGATCACCAGCGAGATATCGTCCAGCACCGCCGACAGGAACGCCCACACCAGCGTGCCGATGAGCAGGAACAGCACCAGCGACCCGACGCCGCCTTCGCCCGCGAACCCCGATTCCTCTACCTGGCTCGCGATCAGCGTCACCGCCAGCGTGTTCACGGCGCCGTACACCAGCCAGACGATCTCCCACGCCCAGTAGCGCTTCCAGAGGTTCGTCTGCCGCTCCACGAACGCCCACGCCAGCGAGTACCGCGAAGGCCTCGCCGGCATCCGTACCGTCTGCGGGATGCTAACCATGTGACCGCTCCTCCTCCGGCACCTCGTCCTCCGAGAGGTCGCGGCCGGTCAGCTCCATGAACACGTCTTCCATGTCGATGCTCTCGATGGGGCGGCCGTTCGCCACCGCCGTCCGCAGCTCCAGCGGCGTCCCCTCCGCCACGATCCGCCCGCCGGCGATGAAGGCGATGCGGTCGCAGAGCAGCTCCGCCTCCTCCATGTCGTGCGTCGTCAGCAGGATGCTGGCGTCGTGCTCCCGCTGCACCTCGCGCACGAACGCCTGCACGTCGCGCTTGCTGCGCGGGTCCAGGCCCGTCGTCGGCTCGTCCAGCAGCATCAGCACCGGCGACGTCAGGAACGCCCGCGCCACCGCCACCTTCTGCTGCTGCCCGCGCGAGAGCTGGCTCATCGGCTCCACCGCGCGCTCCCACTCCAGGCCCAGCCGCTCCAGGATCTGCGGCACCAGCCGCTTGATCGCCGCCGGCGTCAGCCCATACACGCGGCCGAAGAACAGCAGGTTCTCCATCGCCGTCATGTTGCGGAAGAACGAAGGGTCCGCCGACACGCGGTTGATCAGCCGCCGCGCCTGCAGCTCATCGCGCACCACGTCCAGCCCGAAGATGCGGATGTCGCCCGCGTCCGACAGCAGCAGCGTGCTGATCATGCGGATCAGCGTGCTCTTGCCACTCCCGTTCGCGCCGATGACGCCGTAGATCTCGCCGCGCCTGATCTCGAATGAGACGTCATCCACGACCCGGCGCGGCTCCGCGTCCTTCCCGCGCTCCCACGGCATCCGCGGCAGCCACTTGGATGGCCCGCCGAAATCCTTGCTCACGTGGCGCACCACCAGCGGCGCGGACGCCACGCCGGAGACGGGCGACGTCCGCGCGCGCAGGTCTGCGTCGATGCTCTCGTTCAGGTCTAACCGTGCCATGTCCTCCAGCCCTTCTCTTCTGACTCGCCGGCCGCTGTCACCCCAACACGTCAAGCGCGCTTCCACACAAGCGCGAGACCACGGTGGCGGACGACAAAAAACCCACTCGCGCGGCTCCTGCGCGGTGGGTGGATGACGTGCCTGCCTGCGGCTGATCCGGCTAAGTCAACGCTCTCGCACCTCGCCGGGCACACTCATCCGGCCCACGTACGCCAGCCCCGCGGCGGCGGCGCGCCCCCGGAAGACGATGAAGCCGATGCTCAGGTTCGCCATGAGCGTGCATCCGTCCTTGTACAGAAGTAAGTTCCGGCATGATATGGGCCGTCACCCGAGCCTGTCAATGCCCGCGCGGACGCTCGCCATCGGCGGCAGCGGCAATCCCGGCGCCGATGCCCGGCGACGCGCATCCGGGAAGCGCCGCCACGCGTTACGCAGCCGCACGCCGATGACCGTGCTATGATCCTGTCCCGTGAACTGCTACGCCTGCGACGGGACCGCAACCAACGCGTGCAAGCGCTGCGCCAAGCCGTACTGCGACGATCACGGCAACGCCACCTATTGCGCCGAGTGCCTGCAGCCCGCAAGCGCGCTCCCGTCCTTCAACCTCTACCGCGGCGCCCTGCTCGTCATGCTCGTCGGCTCCGCCGTCGCCGTCTTCCTCCTCGTCCGCCCGCCGGGCGAGACGACGAGCGCGCCCGT
>DATMAH010000361.1:0-2540 GCA_035583735.1 Dehalococcoidia bacterium | reverse complement strand
TTCGTCCAGGCGTAGATGTCCTCGGGCGGGGCCGTCCATGGATCCTCGAGGACGCCGGCCTCGATGCTGCGGCCCCAGAGGTTCTCGTCGGTGCTGTAGGGCGAGGCCTTGGTCGCGGGGACGGGGACGTTGCGGGCGGCGGCCCACTCGATCTGCTCCTCGCGGCTCATGCGGTGCTCGCGCACGGGGGCGACGATCTCGAGGTCGGGCGCGAGGGCCTTCGTGCTGACGTCGAAGCGGACCTGGTCGTTGCCCTTGCCGGTGCAGCCGTGGGCGATGGCGGTAGCGCCCTCCTCGCGGGCGACATCGACGAGCATCTTGGCGATGAGCGGGCGGCCGATGGCGGTGGCGAGCAGGTACTGGCCCTCGTAGACGGCGCCGGCCATCAGCGCGGGGAAGGCGAAGTAGTCGATGAAGGGCTGCTTGCCATCGCGGACGATGGCCTTGACGGCGCCGATCTCCAGCGCGCGCTTCTCGACGGTCTGCAGGTCCTTCTCGTTGCCGAGGTCGATGGTGAGGGCGATGACGTCGTAGCCGCGCTCCTCCTGCAGCCAGCGAATGGCGACGGACGTGTCGAGGCCGCCTGAGTAGGCCAGCACGACCTTTTGTGGCATCCGTGGGGCTCCTTGTGAATACGGCGGGTGAGGCTGGGCCGCCGTGCGCGGGCGATCCTTTGTAAATCAAAGCGGTCAACAGTGCAAAGTGGAGGACCCTTCGGAGGGCGGGGGGGCGGAGTGGGACGACGGTGGCCGCTGGTGTTTGTCCGGGGTTCCAGGTTCTGGGTTCTCTAGTCGAGGGGGTGGAGGACGAGGCCGGTGGGGAGCTTGGGGTGGAAGTAGGTGGACTTCTGGGGCATGCGGCCGTGGGCGTCGGCGACGTCGAGGACCTGGGTGACGGGGGTGGCGCGGAGGAGGAACGCGGCCGTCGCGCGCAGCTCGTCGACCTCGGCGATGGCGTCCGCTGAGGACTGCGTGTAGGTGACGGCGCCGCCGGCGGCGAGCGCGTCGTTGTCGATGCCGAAGATGGGTCCGAGGACGGCGTACTGCAGGACGCTGACGTCGAGGCGCTTCCACGCGGGCGGCTCGGCGGCGGGCATGAGCGCTTCGGCGGCGGCGCGGTCGCGCAGGGTGAGGAGGTGCGCGCCGTCGGGCGCGAGGCCTTCCGCGACGAAGGCGGCGGCATCGGGCGCTTCGCGCGCGAGCACGCGCTCGAGACGGTCGCCTTCGCGGTGGCCGACGGAGCGGACGTCGAACAGTGCGCTGAGCCGCTCGAGCGCATCCGGCGGGACGGGGCGGTGGACGACGCGGTGGGTCGGCAGGACGAGCTGGCCGGGATCGGCGGCGGCGGTGAGGGCCATGAGGACGAAGTTCTCGGGCTCGTCGCCGGTCCAGGTGGCAGCGGCGGCGCGACGCTCGTCACGGTAGGCGAGCGCGGTCTCGTATCGGTGATGGCCGTCGGCGATGTAGAGGGGGATGTCGGCGAAGGCGCGGGCGACCGCATCGATCGCCGCGGCGTCGGTGATGGCGTCGACGACGTGGCGCTGGCCGTCGGACTCGACGTCGTAGAGCTGCGACGCGGGGAGGCCGGCGAGATCGGGGCCTCCGGCGTGGCGATAGAGGCAGTAGACGGGGCTGACCTGCGTGCGGGTGGCGCGCAGCAGCTCGAGGCGGTCCTGCTTGGGGCCGGAGAGGGTGCGTTCGTGCGGGCGGACGACGTCGTCGTCCCAGGGGTGGAGGCGCACGGCGGCGAAGAGGTGCTGGCGGCGGTGGCGGACGCCGTCCCAGGCGAACTCGAGGGTGTAGCGGTAGAAGGCGGGGGCGTCGTCGCGGACGAGGACGCCGGCGTCGCGCCAGGCGCGGAGGGCTGCGGCGGCGCGGGTGTAGCGGTTATCGGCGGCGGTGTCGGTGTCGCGCTGCTCGCCGTACTCGATGCGGACGATGTTGTGGGGGCTGCGGCGGTAGAGGTCGGCTTGCTGCGCGGGGGAGATGACGTCGTAGGGGGGCGCGATGGCGGCGGCGGGGTCGGCGGCCGCGGGGTCGTAGCGGAGCGCGCGGAAGGGGCGGACGTCGGCCATGGGGCGAGTATAGGAGCGGTCTGGGGCGAGGGCGAGCGCGCTTCTATAGTGACGCCGATGGCGGCATCGACGGGGTACTACTGCGTGTTCTGCGAGATCATCGCCGGCCGGGAGCCGGCGACGGTGTATTACCAGGACGACGACGTGATCGTGATCAAGAACGTGCTGAACTGGGTGCCGGTGATGCTGCTGGCGATGCCGAAGGAGCACATGATGCAGTGGGAGCTGTGGCAGTCGCCGGTGATGCACAAGGTGGCGAAGGTGGCGGTGGAGATGGGGGCGGAGCACTGCCCGCGGGGGTTCCGGCTGCTGAGCAACTTCGGGTCGGACGCGATGCAGAGCCAGCCGCACGCACACGTGCACATCGTCGGAGGGACGTTCTTGGGGGAGTACGCGTGAGGGTCGGGGTGGCCGACGGGGGGACGACCGGTGAGCCGGGATGGATCTTCTGAGGTCGCGAGGGGAG
>DATMAH010000360.1:0-3990 GCA_035583735.1 Dehalococcoidia bacterium | reverse complement strand
CGGGTCGTGCGCGAGGCGCTCGCCCACATGGGACTCGAGGCGCTCGCCTCACGGCAGATCGGCGAGCTCTCGGGAGGGCAGCAGCGCCGCATGCTGTTCGCACGGACGCTCGCCCAGGAGCCGGACCTCTTTCTGCTGGACGAGCCCATGGCGGGCCTCGACGCCGGGTCCCAGCACGACATCCTGCGCCACTTCGAGCACCTGCGTGACCAGGGCAAGACGCTGTTCGTGGCGACGCACGACCTTTCCTGCGTCGCCGCCTGCTTCGACCTCGCGATTCTGCTGAACCGCACCGTCATCGCGGCCGGTCCGCCGTCGCACGTCTTCACCCGCGAGCTGCTGGACGAGGCGTTCGGACGGCACCTGCTCGTGCTTCCCGGCGCCGAGGGCCTCTACGTGGGGCATCACGAACATGGATAGCCTGACCGACTTCTTCGTGGACCCGTTCCGCTTCGAGTTCATGCAGCGGGCGCTCGTGGCCCTTGCGCTCGTGAGCCTCGTCAGCGCGGTCATCGGCACGTTCGTGGTCGTCAAGGGCATGGCGTTCATCGGCGACGCGCTGGCGCACGCGTCCTTCGCCGGCGTCGCCGCGGCCTTCGTGCTGGGCGCGTCGATCTACTACGGCGCGGTGGCGGCGGCGGTGCTCACCGCCCTCGCCATCACCTACGTCAGCCGACAGGCGCGCGTCCAGTTCGACACCGCCATCGGCATCCTGTTCGTGGGCGCATTCTCCCTCGGCATCGTGATTATCAGCGCGCAAGACGTCTACACGGTCGACCTCTTCAGCTTCGTCTTCGGGAACGTTCTCGGCGTGAGCTGGCAGGATGTGTGGCTCATCGGCGTCATGGGCGCCGTGGTCGTGCTGCTGGTCGCGGCCTTCTACAAAGAGCTGCTGTTCACGGCCTACGACCCGGCGATGGCGGCGGCCGTCGGGATTCCCGTCGCGCTGGTGCAGTACGGTCTGCTTGCGCTCATCGGCCTCTCGACCGTCATCGCGTTGAAGGCGGTCGGCATCGTGCTGGTCGTCGCGATGCTGGTGACGCCGCCAGCGACGGCCACGCTCTTCGTCCGGCGCCTCCCGGCCGTGATGGCGGTGAGCGCCGCGTTCGCGATGACCTCGTCCGTCATCGGCCTGTACGTCTCGTACCACGCGGGCACGGCGTCCGGCGCGTCGATCGTGCTGGTCGCCACCGTCCTGTTCCTCGCCGGACTCGTGGTGTCTCCCCGGAGGGGACTCGTGGCGGGGTGGCTCGCGTCCCGGCGCGAGGACCGCCCTGCGAGCGGCGCAGCGAGCTAGTACACTCTGCCCGTGCGGATCGCCATCGACGCCACCTCCATGCCGCCCCGGCCAGCGGGAGCGGCCGTGTACGCCATCGAGCTCGTCGAAGCGCTCGCGCGGCTGGAGTCGCCTCACACATTCCAGGTTTTCGCCCGCTCCGACGTCTTCGCGAGGCTGCGCCGGCCCGGCTTCGAGCCATGGCGGCTCCACGGCGCCCGCAGCCGGCTCCACCGGGCGCTGTGGCAGCAGCTTACGCTCCCCGGACTTCTCGGCCGCCACGGCGTCGATGTGCTCCATTCGACCCATCACGACCTTCCCCTGCGCGTGCCGGAGCGCGTGCGACGCGTCGTGACCGTGCACGACGTGACCTTCCTGCTCATGCCGGTCCGGTACCCTCCCGTGCGCCGCTGGTACATGCGGGCGATCACGTCCCTGGCGTGCCGCGTCGCCGACGCCATCATCGTGCCGTCGAACACCGTCCGCCGCGATGTCCTCGAGCGCCTCGGCGTGCCCGCGAGCCGCGTCGCGGTGGTGTACGAAGCGGCGGGCGAGCGCTTCCGGCCCGCGTCCGACGACGTGGTCGCGCAGACGCTGCGGCGCGAAGGGCTCGCGGCGCACCCGTACGTCCTGTCGGTCGGGAGCCTCGAGCCGGGGAAGAACCGCGCCCGGCTCATCGCGGCGATTCACGCGCTGCGCTCGCGAGGCTCTCCCCTCCGGCTCGCCATCGTGGGACAGCCGGCCTGGGGATACGAGGGCGACATCGCGCTGGTCCGCCGCCTGGGCCTGGAGGACCGCGTCCGCTTCCTCGACTACGTGCCGCCGGGCGATCTGCCCGCGCTCTACACCGGGGCGGCGGTGTTCGCGTTCCCGTCGCTCTACGAAGGATTCGGGCTTCCGGTGCTCGAAGCCATGGCGTGCGGCGCCCCCGTCGTCACATCGAACGTGTCGGCGACGGCCGAGATCGCGGGGGACGCCGCGCTCCTGGTGGACCCGCGCGACACCGAAGCCATCGCCACCGCCATCGAGCGCGTCGCCGAAGACGCCGGCCTCGCCGCCGACCTGCGCGCGCGGGGCTTCCGGCGGGCGGCGGAATTCTCGTGGGAGCGCGCGGCGCGGGAGACCGTCGCCGTCTACGAGCGCGTCCGGCTCGGCGTGCCGGCCAGCGCCGAGGCGGCGTCCGGCCGGCCGGCGTAGCGAGCCGGGGCCGGCGTTGTCTATGCTCCATCCGTGGACGTCTCCGTCGTTATCGTCACCTACAACAGCGCCGCCTTCATCGGCGAATGCCTCCGCACGCTCGAGGACCGCACGCGGGGCGTCTCCTTCGAGACCATCGTCGTGGACAATGCCTCCCCCGACGGAACCGCCGACATCGTGGCACGGGAGTTCCCCGGCGTCCGCCTGATCCGCCGCGACTCGAACGCCGGGCTCGCGGTGGCGGTGAACGAGGGCGCCCGGCTCGCAACAGGCGACGTCCTCGTCTGGGCCAACCCGGACATCCGGTTCGAGGAGGACGCGCTCACGCCCATCGTTTGGTACCTGCGCGACCACCCCGACGTGGGCGCGCTCGGACCCAGGCTGGTCGACCCCGACGGCTCGGTGCAGCTCTCGTGCCGGCAGTTCCCCGGCTTCCGGACCGCGATCTTCAATCGGTACAGCCTGGCGACCCGCCTGTTGCCCTGGAACCCGGTCTCGCGGGCGTACCTGATGACGGACTTCGACCACGCGACCGTCCGCGACGTGGACTGGGTGTCGGGCGCTTTCATGGCGGTGCCGCGGCGTGTCTTCGAGGAGCTCGGTGGCCTCGACGAGGGGTACTTCCTCTACAACGAAGACGTCGATTTCTGCCAGCGCGTCCACCGCGCGGGCTACCGTGTGGTGTATTTCCCCGAAACGCAGGTCGTGCACCACATCGGAGGAAGCTCGCGGCATGCCCCGCTGCGCATGATCGTCGCGCGGCACCGGAGCATGTGGCGCTACTACTGCAAGTACTTCGAGCGCAATCCGGCGCTGGACGCGGTGACGCTCGCGGGGATCACCGCCCGCTGCGTCTACCTGCTCGGATGGAACGCGGTGTTGCGCCTGGTGGGCCGGGCCCGCGCGTGAGGAGTCACTCGCGCTCGGACCGGGCGCGCCCCGTATCGGGGATGAGGCGACGCCGCAGCCAGACCACGCTGTGGCTGTTCCAGAGGGTGACCACGTACCCCAGCCGCGACAGCACGAGCGTCACCACGACGATGAAGCCCAGCAGAACCAGCGCCTCCGAGACGAACCAGTCGATGTAGTGCAGGAGGAGGGCGGCGCCGCTGAACAGCGCCGAGATGCCCCAGATGACCACGAGCAGGCCGCGCGGCCCGAAGCCGTACTCCTCGAGCCGGTTGTGAATGTGGTCTTCGTCCCGGCTGAACGGGTGGCGGTGGTTGAGGATCCGCCGCAGCGGCGCGAGCGCCGCGTCGAGAACGGGGAACCCCAGAGCGATGACGGTCACCGCGACGAACACCGCGTCAGCGGGACCCGTCGTCGCCCGGATGGCGAGCGAGCCCAGAAGGAACCCGAGCAGCAACGCCCCGGAGTCGCCGATGTACAGCGACGCCGGCGGGAGGTTCCACGGCAGGAAGCCCAGGCCGGCGCCCGCGATGGCCACGAGAAGCAGCGCCACCGTCGGATGGTGCGCATGGGCCCCGATGACCGCGAGCGTCACGGCCGCGAGGATG
>DATMAH010000359.1:0-12141 GCA_035583735.1 Dehalococcoidia bacterium | reverse complement strand
GTAAAAGAAGTGCGAACAGCGCCGCTTGAAGTATCGTTTTTGCATCGCAACGTCCGTCCCGCCGCTACACTCTCCGCCGGATGCCGCCACAACCGGGGCTGCTCGGCCCCAATCCCCCGGCCACGCGCTCGCGCCCCCCGCTCCGTCGCCACCTCCGAAGCGTCGTGCGGCCCCCATTCGCCGACGTGCCCGGCCCGTTCCGGCGCGCCCGCGTCGACACATCGATCGAGGAGCAGGCGACGGCTCAGCAGGAGCGCGGGATGCGCGCGTTCTGGTGGGATGGCTTCTGGGCGTCCGCCTGCGACTCGATCGCGCTGAACTACTTCGGGCTGTATCTGCTGGCGTTCGGCGCGAGCGCCTCGCAGGTGGGCCTCCTCTCGTCGCTCAGCAGCCTGTTCGCCGCCGTCGCCTTCATCCCCGGCGCGGCCCTCGCCGAGCGCGTGCGCGGACGGAAGACGCTCGTGCTGGTGACCGGCGGCGGCATCGCCCGGCTGGCGCTGCTGGCGGTGGCGGCGGTGCCGTTCGTCGCCCACGGTGGTGCGGCGATCTGGCTGCTCATCGGCATCGCCTCCTTCCGGGGATTCTGGGGCCAGTTCGCGATTCCCGCCTGGACGTCCCTCACCGCCGACGTCGTCCCCATCGGCATCCGCGGCCGCTTCCTGGCATCGCGCAACTTCGGCATGAGCATCGCGACGCTGGCCGTGGCGCCGGTGGCGGGCTTCCTCATCGACGCGTTCACCGGCTTCGGCGGCTGGCAGCTCGTGTGGCTGATGGCATTCGTCGCCGGCGCGATCTCGACCTGGTTCTACTCCCGCATCCCGGAGCCCGCCCCGCATGCCGCCGTCGCGGAGCTTCCCCAGCGCCAGGAAGACGCGGGTCTCTGGCGCGACCTGCTGGGCGACCGCAACCTGCTCACGTACCTCGGCAGCGTTGCGCTCTGGAACGTGGCGCTGCAGGTCGCCGGCCCGTTCTTCAACGTCTACCTGGACCAGGAGCTGGGCGCCTCGACGGCGATGATCGGCTTCATCATCGCCGTGCCCTCCATCACCGGCCTCATCGCGCTTCCGTGGATCGGCCGGATGATGGACGAGCGTGGCACGAAGTGGCTGATGGTGGTCACGGGTCTCACGATCCCGGCGCTGCCCGCGGCGTGGCTGCTGGTGACCGCACCGTGGCAGGTGGTGCCGCTCAACGTCGCCAGCGGCGTGCTCTGGGCCGGTTACCACCTCGCGACCATGAACCTCATCATGGTGATGGCGCCCGCCGCCAAGCGCGCGCGGTACGCCGCGGCGTTCCAGACCGTCACCTTCGCCGCATCGTTCGCCGGGCCGTTGCTCGGCGGCCTCGTCATCGAGCACATCGGCTTCCACGCCATCTTCGCCCTCTCCGCGATCGGACGGCTGGCCGCGACCGGCGTGCTCCTGCGCGTCGACGGCGCGCCGCGCGAGCCGCATCCCTCGCCCGCCTGATGCGATAATGTCGTCCGGGGGGAGGTGCCGACGATGCGGCGCGCCTTCATCGCTTCGAGGCCACGGCTCACGCGCCCGTCGCCGCGTGGTATGCGGCTGTCGCTCGCGCTGGCGATGCTCATCGCCGGGCTCGTCATGGCGTGCGGCCGTCAGGTCGACGAGCGCGACGCCGTCCACGTCCTCACGGCAGACGCCGACGTCAACCCCGTCCTGTCCGGTTACATTGACCGTGGCATCGACGAGGCGGAGGACACCGACGCCCGCGCTGTCGTCATCCAGCTCGACACGCCCGGCGGTCTCGTGTCCTCGATGGAAGACATCGTGCAGCGCATCCAGTCGTCCCGCGTGCCGGTGATCGTCTGGGTGTCGCCCGCCGGCGCCAAGGCGGCGTCCGCCGGGACGTTCATCACGATGTCGGCGCACGTCGCGGCGATGGCGCCGGGCTCGCGCATCGGCGCGGCGCATCCCGTCGGCGCGAGCGGCGAGGACATCGAGGGCACGCTGGGCGAGAAAGTGGAGAACGACGCCGCCGCCTACGCCCGCGCGATCGCAGAGGAGCGCGGCCGCAACGCCGAGTGGGCGGAGGACGCCGTCCGCGACAGTGTCTCCGCCTCGACGAGCGAAGCGGTAGAACTGGACGTCGTCGACTTCGAGGCGCGGAGCCTGGACGACCTGCTCACGCAGAGCGAGGGCCGCACCGTGGACGTCGACGGCCGCGAGGTCCGGCTGGAGGGCCTCGCCGCCGCGCGCCGCGTTGAGAACGACATGACGCTCTCGGAGCGGCTGCTGCTGCTGCTCAGCGACCCGAACATCGCCTTCATCCTGCTCACCATCGGCGGCCTTGGGCTGCTGCTCGAGCTGTTCAACCCGGGCACGTTCGTCGCGGGGACCATCGGCGCGATCTCGCTCATCCTCGCGTTCTTCGCGCTGGGCACGCTGCCGGTCAACTGGGCAGGCGTCGCGCTGATCCTGCTGGCGTTTGCGCTGTTCGCGGGCGAGTTCTTCACCGCCGGGTTCGGCGTGCTGGGCATAGGTGGGATCATTGCGCTCATCGCCGGGGGCCTCCTGCTGACGAGCAGCGAGCAGGCGGAGTTCCAGGTGTCGCGCTGGCTCGTCGTGGCCACCGCCGTCATCTCTGGCGCGTTCCTGCTGTCGGTGATGTGGGCGATCTGGAAGACGCGGCGCATGCAGCCGGCCATGGGCTCGCTCGCCATGGTTGGCGCCAGCGCCGTCGCCCGGTCAGATCTCGACCCGGAGGGCGTCGTGTTCCTCAATGGCGAGCGCTGGCAGGCCGTCGCCGACGACGGCCCCGTCCGCGAGGGCGAGCGCGTGACCGTGACCGACGTCCGGGGCCTCAAGTTGCGCGTCCGGCGCGATGCGTGAGCGGCGCCGTCAGTGATCAGCTGTCAGCTTTCAGCCGTCGATAACATCGCCGCCCGTCACTGCCCCAGCGCACGCACGCGCTCGTACAGCTCCGCCAGGTCCGGCACCATCGCGTACTCGTGATGGCGCAGGTCACGCCGCACCAGTGAAGGGTCGAGCGCACGCCCGACGAAGCGTCCCAGCGGCACGGTCGCCGTCGCCGGGTCGCCGTGCAGCGCCGAGTACTCGACGGTGATGGCGTCGAGGCGATAGTCGGCGATCACCTCGAGCAGGCGTTCGTACTGGCACTTCCACACGTGCAGGACGGCGCGCCGCGGCTCGTCGCCGGCCTGGCCGTAGTACTTCATCGTCGACGCGACGACCTCTTCCGGGCTGCGCAGGCAGACGATGACGCGCGGCGGGCCGTCGAGCACGCGTAGCCACGCCTCGAGCGTCCACGACAACCGCGGGTCCTTCCACGCCGGTGTGGCGTCCTGCGCAAGCTCCCGCATCGCCCTCATGTGCGCCTGCGCGGCGTCGAGCACCTGCTGCCGCGTCGCGTAGGTGAACCATGCAACGAGGTTGGCGTCGCGCAGGATGAGGTCGTTGATCTCGACCAGGCGCCGCTCTTCGAAGTACCCCTCGGCGTTGCTCTCGTCCGCCTCGATCAGGTCGTGGCCAAGCGGCAACCCCGCCTCGTGCAGGAGGCGCGCCACGGCGCTCGTGCCCGACCGGCCGCTGCCGGCGATGAGGAACATCAGCTCCAGCGGTTGCGGCGCACGTACTCCTCCCACGGCAGCCGTGCCGCCTCCGGCACCGACTTCGGCGGCTTCGCGCGGTAGCCGAAGCCGACGAGGATGGCGATGCGCCAGCCCTCGGGCAGTCCCAGCGTCTCGCGGCCGCACTCGACGTGGTGGATGGTCGCCGGGCACGACGCGACGCCCTCCGCCCACGCCGCCACCATCATGTTCTGCGCCGCGCGCCCCGCGTCGAACTCACCGCGCGTGCCGGTGTCCGTGAGCACGACGGCGACCAGCAGTGGCGCCGTCGGCACCCAGCCGGAGAAGTCGCCGCACGTCGCGATCGCGTCCTTCTGCGCCTGCTCGTCGATGATGACAAAGCGGCACGGCTGGGTGTTCTTCGACGAGCCGGCCATGCGCCCCGCCTGCACGATCCGCCGCACGACCTCCTCCGGCACCGGGTCCGGCAGGAAGCTGCGCGTATCGCGCTTGGTGATGATGGTCTTGTACGTCGACTGTACGCGGTCCTCTGTGGTCAGTGCCGTGCCTCCGTTCGTGTTCCGCACCACAGATTACACAGATTCCCACAGATGGGGTGAGGGGTTGGCAGCGTCCCCGCGGTGGCGGCGGCGCCAGGCGCACGTCCGAAGTCGGCTGCGGACGTGAACGGGGCTGGGACCTCCTCCTCCCCACTGGATCACACGCCGACGCTCCCGCATCATCCCCCCATGGCACAACGATACGGCTTCACGTTCCCCTTCGACGGCATGCCGCTGGCGGCGCACAAGGACGCGCTGCAAGAGGCCGAACGCCTCGGCTACACGGACGCGTGGTCGTATGAGATCGACGGCGTCGACTGCTTCACGCCGCTGGCCCTGGCGGCGGCATGGACGGAGAAGCTGTTTCTCGGCACGGCCATCGCGAACGTCTACACGCGCGCGCCGCTGACGCTCGCGATGTCGGCGATGGGCATAGCGGAGGCCGCCCCCGGGCGGTTCGCTCTCGGCATCGGCGCCGGCTCGTCGGTCATCGTCGAGCAGTGGAGCGGCGTGCCGTTCGAGCTCCCGTACCGCAAGGTGCGCGACGTCAACCGCGTGCTGCGCGAGACGTTCTCGGGCGAGAAGGTGTCCGGCCGGTACGAGACGGTGCGCGGCGCCGGCTACCGTCTGTCACGCCGCCTCGCCGGCCCGCCGCCGGTCTACATCGCCGCGCTGCGCGAGCGCATGCTGAAGCTCGCCGGCGCCGAGGCGGACGGCGTGATCATCAACTGGCTCGGCGCCGGCGACGTCCCGAAGGTGGTCGCGGCGGCGAAGGAGGGCGCGCGCGCCGCCGGCAAGGACCCCGACAAAGTCGATGTCGTCTGCCGCATCTTCGTCGCCATGACGGACCAGGAGCCCGTGGTCGACTTCATCGGCCGGCGCATGATCGCCGCCTACCTGAACGTGCCGGTGTACGCCGCCTTCCACGAATGGCTCGGCCGCTCCGGCGCGCTGCGCGGCATGTGGGAGGCGTGGTCGGCCGGCGACCGCAAGGCCGCGACCGCCGCCATCCGGCGCGAGACGATCGACGAGCTGCTGGTGTGGGGCGACGCCGCGACGTGCCGGCGCAAGGTCCAGGCCTATGCCGATGCCGGCGTGACGTTGCCGCTCCTCAACTTCGTCCCCATCGCCCAGGACGCCGCGGGCCGCGCCGCTGCGTCGCTGGAAATGCTGCGGGCGCTGGCGCCGGCCGCGTCCTAGCCGCGGGCGTCTCAGCGGCAGCGCTTCGACATATCTACCGCCGCGCGGTTCACCCTCCCGGCACATCGCCGCTGTATGACGTTGGCGGGAGGTGCGCCGTGAGCAAGCACAACGGCAGGAGCAGGGTCCAGAAGCCCGTCACAGACGGTGGTGAAGAAACCGCGGCCGACATCTTCCGCCGGTTCGCCCATCATGCGTCGGTCGGTGTCGGCTCGCCGTACGCGTTCGTCGCCGCGTCGCTCGTCGTGGTGTTGTGGGCGGTCTCCGGTCCCGTATTCGCCTTCTCGGACACGTGGCAGCTCGTCATCAACACCGGCACGACTATCGTCACGTTCCTCATGGTGTTCCTCATCCAGAACACGCAGAACCGCGACTCGCGCGCCATCCACCTCAAGCTCGACGAGCTGATCCATGCGGCGCACGGCGCGCGCGACCGCATGATCGACGTCGAGGAGCTCTCAGACGAAGAGCTGGGGCGCCTTCAGAAGGAGTTCGAACGCCTGAGCCGCCGCCGGACGTGACCGCCGCGCTCAGGCCGGCGCCGCTGCCAGATCGCGCTGGAAGCGCACGTGCAGCGACTCGGGCCCGCCCGGGCGCAGCACGCTGTCGTCCTCCGCGCGCTCGATCGTCAGCGAGGTGATGCGGGGGATCAGCAGGCGCATCGCGATCTCCGTCTCCATCCGCGCGAGCGGCGCGCCGACGCAGTAGTGGATGCCCATGCCGAAGCCCACGTGCCGGTTCGGCTCGCGGTCGACGACGAACTCCGCCGCGTCCGGGAACTGGTCTTCGTCGCGGTTCGCCGATGCGAGCAGGACAAGCACCCGGTGGTCCTTCGGGATCGTCACGCCGCGTACCTCGGCGTCGCGCTTCGTGCGCCGGAACGTGGCGAAGAACGGCGGGTAGTAGCGCAGCGTCTCCTCGATGAACGACGGCACCAGCTCGATGTCCTCGCGCAGCCGGGCGAGCACGTCCGGCCGCTCCGCGAGGACGCGCGCGCAGTTGACGATGAGCCCCGTCGTCGTCTCGTTGCCGGCCACGAGCAGCACGCGGCAGACCATGAGCAGGTCTTCCTCGCTCAGCTTGTCGGTCCCGTCGTCGCCGCGCGCCTGGATCAGCGCGCTCAGCAGGTTGTCGCGCGGCTCTGCGCGGAGCCGCTCGATCTGCATGCGGAAATATGCGTCGAACTCCTCGCGGATGTGCGCGATCGCGTCTAGCCCGTCGTCCTGGAACAGCGCCGTGCCGATGTTCTGGATGATCGCGTCGGACCAGCGCTTGAAGTCGGCCATGTTGCCTTCTTCCACGCCCAGCATGCGGGCGATCACCATGACCGGGAGCGGGTACGACAGCTCGGCGACATAGTCCGCCGAGTCCTTCGCAAGCATCTTGTCGATGAGGCCGCGCGCGAGCCGCTCGATCTCCGGCCGCTGCGCCTCGAGCGTGCGCGGCGTGAAGGCCTTCGAGATGATCCCCCGCACGCGTGTGTGGATCGGCGGGTCGTCGAACAGGATCGTCGGTGGCCGCGCCTCGCCGCGCATCGACGCGGCGTCCACCATCGATGAAAACGTCTCGTGGTCGCGCAGGATGCGCACGACGTCGTCGTATTTCGTCACGATCCAGAAGTTCGCCTCCCCCATGCGCATCACCGGCGAGGTCTGGCGAAGTCCGGCGAAGAAGGGGAACGGATTCTCGTTGATCTGCGGATTATCGAAGAAGCCGCCGAGGAACTCGGTGGAGGCGGGCTGCTGGTCCGTGGTCATGAGGCGGCCTCCTTCGGAAAGGGGCAATATTTCACTAACAGCAAAGTATCACCAGCACCGGCGCGCCTGTCAAGCCGGGGAGGGGCAGCGGCCACGACGGACGCGATGGCCGTGCCACGTACCGTGAACCGAGAGCCTGGGACAGACGCGTGCGCGGATTCGCCACGCTCCGGCGGCTACAATCCGGGATGTCCGCGACGGACCGAGTGGGAGTGGAGGATGGCGGAAGAAGACGCGAAGGCGGCGCTCGACCTGATGAACTACGGCATGTATGTCATCGGCTCGCGCGGGCCCGCCGGCCTGAACGTGATGGCCGCGCACTGGCTGATGCAGATCTCGTTCAAGCCGCGCATGGTCGCCCTCTCGCTCGAGAACGACGCGCGCACGCTGGCGAACGTGCGTGAGACGCGCGTCTTCAGCGTCAATGTGATGGGCGAGGAGAGCAGCGCGCTCGTCGCGTCATTCCTGCAGCCGGCGAACCCGACGAAGATCATCGGCCGCACCGGTCAGCCGCAGGCCGTCGACAAGCTGGCCGGCGTCGACTACAAGACGATGGCGACGGGCTGCCCGATCCTGCGCGACGCGCTCGCCTGGATGGAGTGCGAGGTCGAGGGCGGACTGCCGACCGGCGACCACACGCTCGTCATCGCCCGCGTCATCGATGGCGGGCAGATCGCCCACGGCAAACCCCTCCGCGACGACGACCTCGGATGGACCTACTCCGGCTGAGGGCACGGTAGAGGCTGGAAGTTGGAGGTCGGAGGCCGGAGATCAGAGGTCGGACGTCACAGATCGGACGTCAGAGATCGAGCATCGGGGACTGCTCTCCCGCCTCCCGTCATCCTGGCCGTACGCTGTCATCCTGAGCGCCCCCTGCCATCCTGAGCGCCCCCTGTCATCCTGAGCGCAGCGAAGGATCTACCCCGTCCGCCCGCGTGCGCCCCGTGCGCCCCGTGCGCCGGCTGTCCGTGCTCGCCTGCGCGCGCGAAGCCCAATGCCGTGTTCGGCGAGCTGCCCCACGAGTGGCGCGCCCTCACCGGACTGCACCTCGACCGCCGGCAACGGACGCTGCTCGGATACCGCGCGCTTCTTCGCCGGCTGACGCGTCCCGCTAGTGGCGCCCGATACACTGACATCGTGCCGAAGATCATGCGCCTGCAGCATGTCGCCGTCACCGTGCCAGCCGCCGGGATCGAGCGCGCGCGTCACTTCTACTCGACGGTCCTGGGGCTGACGGAGACGCCGCGGCCGCCGGAGACCGCGGACCGCCCGGGCATCTGGTACACGTTCGGCGACACGGAGCTGCACATCCAGGGCCGCGAGCATATGCCGGACGAGAAGGGCGACCGCCATCCGGCGCTCGTCATTGACGACGTTGACGCGTGGAAGGCGCACCTCGCCGCCGCCGGTGTCGAGACGATCGATCAGCCGACACTCTTCGGCCGGCGCCGGTTCAACATCCGCGACCCCTTCGGCAACCTCATCGAGCTGACGACCGAGGGCACCCCTTGACCGTCCGCGAGCGAGACGTCGCCGCCGTGCTGGAGCGGTACCGGCAACCCGTGCTCGGCGAGATGCGCCGCGCGCTCGAGCGGCCCGCGATCGAGCATGTGCGCTTCATGCGCTACCACCTCGGCTGGGAGGACGCGGCCGGCGAGGACATCGACGCGACGGGCGGCAAGATGCTGCGCCCCGCGCTCTGCCTGCTCGCCTGCGAAGCAGCCGGCGGCGACGTGGAGCGCGCGCTGCCCGCCGCCGCCGCCATCGAGCTGTTGCACAACTTCTCGCTCATCCACGACGACATCGAGGACGGCAGCCGCACCCGGCACGGACGTCCCACGCTGTGGACGCTCGTCGGCGTCCCGCTGGCGGTCAACGCCGGCGATGGCCTGTTCGTGCTGGCGCGGCGTACGCTGCTCGGCCTGGTGGATCGTGGCGTGCCGCCCGCCCGCGTGCTCGACGCCGTCCGTCTCCTCGACGAGGCGTGCGTCGCGCTCTGCGAGGGCCAGCACCTGGACCTCGGGTTCGAGTCGCGCGCTCGCGTGGGCGTGGTGGACTACGAGCGCATGATCGCCGGCAAGACGGCGGCGCTGCTCGGCGCCTCGGCGGCGATCGGCGGCATCGCAGCGGGCGCGGACGGGGCGACCGTATCGGGACTGGAGGAGGCGGGGCGTGCGCTGGGGATGGCGTTCCAGGCGCAGGACGACGTGCTGGGCATCTGGGGGAAGCCTGCGGTGACGGGGAAGCCGGTCGCAGACGACATAAGATCGCGCAAGAAGTCACTGCCCGTCGTGTACGCGTTCGACCACCTGTCCGGCGCGGCGCTGGCCGAGCTGGAGCGCGTGTACGGCGCGGACGGCGCGGACGGCGACATGCCGGGCGCCGACGTCGAGCGGGTGCTGTCGCTGCTCGACGAAGCGGGGGCCCGCGCCGCCTCGGAGTCGTACGCGCGGCGGGAGCTGGAGCGGGCGCGGGCGCTGCTGCGCGCGCTGCCGCTGGACGAAGCGCGTCGCGCCGAGATCGAGAGCATCGGCGCCTACCTCATCGAGCGGGAACGCTGACGGCCGGATCGAGGCAGGGCTCCGCAACGGGCTGAATTTGCCGCCGGGCAGCCGATACAATGACGCGATCCGGGCGCATGCAGAGAGCCGAGAGGCTGGATGACCACCGAACAGAAGCGAGACTACTACGACGTGCTCGGCGTCGCGCGGGGGGCGTCGGCGGAGGAGCTGAAGAGGGCCTTCCGCAAGCTGGCGATGCAGTACCACCCCGACCGCAACAAGGAGCCGGGGGCCGAGGCGCGCTTCAAGGAGATCAACGAGGCCTACGAGGTCCTCTCCGACCCGGAGCGGCGGGCGATGTACGACCGCTTCGGGCACGCGGCCGCCCACGCCGGCGCGGACGGCTTCGCGCGCGGCTTCGAGGGCTTCAGCGGCTTCGGCGGCCTCGGTGACATCTTCGATGCCTTCTTCGGCGGCACGGCGTCGCGCGCCCAGCGCGGCCCCGCGCGCGGCGCCGACATCCGCCGCACCGTCACGCTCTCGTTCGAGGAGGCCGTCTTCGGCGTCGAGAAGGAGATCGAGGTGCAGACGGCGGAGCTGTGCACCGTCTGCAACGGCCTGCGCGCCGAGCCGGGCACGCAGCCGGAGCGCTGCCCCCAGTGCGGCGGCGCGGGCGAGTTGCGGCGCACGCAGCAGAGCATCTTCGGCCAGTTCGTCAACGTCGTTACCTGCGACCGCTGCCGCGGTGAAGGGCGCATCGTCGCCAACCCGTGTAAGCACTGCCGCGGCACCGGCCGCGAGCGCAAGAAGCGCCGGCTCTCCGTCAAGATCCCGGCCGGGGTGGACCACGGCTCCCAGATGCGGCTCTCCGGGGAGGGCGAGCTGGGCGACCACGGCGGCCCCCGCGGCAACCTCTATCTGCAGATCCAGGTGCGGCCGCACGAGATCTTCCGCCGCGATGAGGACGACATCATCCTCGACCTGGAGCTGAACTTCGCGCAGGCGGCGCTCGGCGACGAGGTCGAAGTGCCCACCATCGACGGCCAGCCGCACGCGCTCCGCATCCCCGCCGGCACGCAGACCGGCGAGGTATTCGTCGTGCGGGGCAAGGGTGTGCCGCACCTGCGCGGCGGCGGCCGCGGCGACATGCTCGTGCGCACCAACGTCGTCACGCCGAAGCAGCTCTCGAAGGAGCAGAAGGAGCTGCTGCGGAAGCTCGCCGAGTCGATGGGCACCGACGTCAAGCCGCAGGAGGACCGCGGCTTCATGGGCAAGATCAAGGACGCCCTCGGGTAGGGCGATCGTCGTTGGTCGTTGGTCGTTAGGACGCGTGACGGAGCATTCTCCGCGGGCGCGTGAGCGGGACCGCTACTCGATCACTCCAATCCACGCCAACAGCGCCGATGACGCCTCCGCCCATACGTCCTCGCGCGTCCGGCCAGACGACTTCTTCACGCTGAACCCGTGATCGGCGCCGTCGAGCAGGTGCAGCTTCGCCCCACGGACGCGCTTCGCGGCGGCCTGCAGCTCCTCCGGCGAACCGAAGGCGTCGTTCGTGCCCGAGACGAACAGCGTCGGGAGCTTGAGCTTCGGCAGGTGCTCCACCCGCTGCTGCTCGGGCTTGCCGGGCGGGTGCAGGGGGTACGCGAACAATGCCAGCGCATCAGCCGGCGCGCCGTCCGCCACCACCATGGACCCGATCCGCCCGCCCATCGAACGGCCGCTGACGACGACGCGCGAGCTGCCATCCGCGACGCGCTCCAGCACCGCGCGCCAGGTCGCTTCCAGCACCGGTTGCCTGTCCGGCGACTTCTTGCCCGCCTGCATGTACGGGAACTGCATCCGCACGACGGCGATCCCCTCGCTCGGCAACGTTGCCGCGAGGTGCGCGCCGAACGGGTCGTGCAGGTTCGCGCCTGCGCCCGGCGCGTAGACGACAATCCACCGCGCGCCGCCACGCGATGGCGTCGTGCGGATGCACGTGACGCCTCCGGCGCCGGGCACGTCGACCGAGAACTCGCGCGACGGCATCGCTACTGGTTCGCCGCGATGCGCGCGTGCACCAGCTCGGCCAGCGCCGCGAGCTCGTCGACCGGCGGCGCCTCTCCAGAGCGGGCGGAGCCGACGGCGGCGCTGATATTGCCCTCGGTGAACGCGACCACGAGGATCGTCAGGTCGATGACGAGGCCGTTCGCGTCGAACTGCCCGGTCAGCGTCGCGGCGAAGGAGCCGTCGCCGATCTGCGGGAACTCCGGCACCAGCTCCACCTCTACGGCCGACGGGTCGATGAAGACGTCCGGGAACTCATCGACGAGTTGCTGTGGGTCGGAGATGCGGGCTGCGGCCTCCGCCGCGCACTGCGCCGCGCCCTCCGGCGTCGCGTACACGGTGGCGGTCGAGAAGAATGCCAGCGTCGACGCCGTCAGGAACGCTCCAGCGACATCCTCCGGCGACAGCAGTAGCGTCCGGCTCAGCAGCCGCCCGCACGATTCCACCGACGCGGCGAACTCCGGCCGTGCGGCAGCCGCGGCTGCGTTGTCCTGCTCCGTGTCGTTCCCGGCCGCCCACGGGTC
>DATMAH010000358.1:0-2627 GCA_035583735.1 Dehalococcoidia bacterium | reverse complement strand
GAGATCCGCGGCGCCGGCAACCTCCTCGGCGCCGAGCAGAGCGGCCAGATCGGCGCCGTCGGCTTCGACCTGTACACGCGCCTGCTCGCCGACGCCGTCGAGGGGCTGAAGGCACTCGCCCGCGGCGAGGAGCCGCCTCCCTCGAAGATGCAGCCGCCGATCACCATCGACGTGCCGCTCACGGCTTTCATCCCCGAGAGCTACATCGGCGATATCAACCTGCGTCTCGCCCTGTACCAGCGCATGGCGGCGGCCGAGGGCGCCGGCGCCGCCGCCGACCTCGAGCGCGAGCTGACGGACCGTTTCGGGCCGCCGCCGGCGCCGGTGCGCAACCTGCTGTACGTCGTGCACCTGCGCGCGCTCGCGAAGCGCGCCGGCGTCATCGCCATCGCGCGGGAGGAGGCGCCGTCGGGGCAGCCGGTGCTCACGGTGCGCGCCGTGCAGGGCGAAGACTTCCGCGCCCGCGTCGCCCCATCCCGGCGCCGAGACCTGGAGCGAGACGGCATCGCCACCATCGGCCACAACCAGATGCGCATCAACCTCGACGCCGCGGGCGACGGCTGGCGCGAGCTGCTCGCGCGCATGCTCGAAGCCGCCGCCCGCGAGCCGGAAGCCGTCGCGGTTTGAGAAACGGAGGCGACATGAAGGTGAGGGGCATCGCCTGGCTGGGTGTGCGCACGGAGCGCTACGACGCGATGACGCGCTTCTATCGCGAGGTGTTGGGCCTGGAGCCGCGGTTCGAGATCGCGGGGCAGTTCTCGGTGTTCGACCTGCCGGGCGGCGATCGCGCGGAGGTCTTCGCCGTGACGGCGCCCTTCAACCAGCACTTCCCTGCCGCGCCCGTGGCCGGCTTCCTCGTTGACGACGTCGCCGCCGCCCGGGCCGAGATGGAAGCGAAGGGCGTCGAGTTCGTCCACCAGGGCGAAAGCGAAGGCGGCCTCGTCGCCTGGGCGCACTTCCGCGCGCCGGACGGGAACCTGTACGAGATCACCCACCGGAAGGACCTTGACGCCGATTAGAATTAGTGTTCTAATCGCTTCCGTGCCTGTCCGAGCGAAGAGCATCTACGAACAGGCGGAGCCGGGCGACGGCCTGCGCGTGCTGACGACGAACTACTGGCCGCGCGGCGTCAGCAAGGAGCGCGTCGGCGTGTACAAGCGCATCCTGGGGCCGACGCGCGACCTGCTGCACGCCTTCAAGTCGGGCGAGGTCGCCTGGCCGGAGTACGAGCGGCAATACCTGGAGCTGATGCGCGGCGAAGAGCAGCAGCAGGCGATCCGTGAGCTCGCCGAGCGTGCGCGCCACGGCACCGTGACCGTCATGTGCGTGTGCAAGGACGACGCGGAGTGCCACCGGCGGTTGCTCCGCGATCTCGTCGAACGGGAGATCCCGGCGTGAAGGTCTACACCATCGGCCACAGCACTGCCGAACTGCGTGCCTTCCTCGGCGCGCTGCGCGAGCGCGGCGTCGAGGTGCTGGTCGACGTGCGCAGCAAGCCGCGCAGCCGCATCCCGCACTTCGACCAGTACCCGCTGCAGACGGCCGTCGAGGAGGCCGGCCTGCGCTACCGCTTCGCCGGCGACCGTCTCGGCGGCGTGCCGCGCGACCCCGCCGTCGCCGCGCGCTGGCGGCAGGGGCGGCTCGACGAGATCATCGTCGACCACCTCCGTTCCACCGACGACTGGCACGACGGCATCAGCGAGCTGGTGCGGCTCGCGCGGTCCGGCGGCGGCACGGCGATCTGCATCATGTGCAGCGAAGCCGACCCGAACGAGTGCCACCGCAAGGCGGTCGCGCTCGACCTGCGTGAGCAGCTCGGCGACGCCGAGATCGTGCACATCAGCGTGACCGGCGAGGTCCACGGAGAAGTGGGGGTCCAGGAAGTCCTGCTGTGAAGGGCGACCTCCTCCTCCTGGACGTGACCGCGATGGCGGGTGATGCCGTCTGCGTCGCCGGCATCGAGCTGGGCAGCGGCACGACGGTCCGCCTCAACGACCCGCAGCCGACGACGGCGCTCCTGCAACGCATCGGCGGCCTGGCGCCGGGCGACCGCATCCACTTCGACGGCGAGCGGCGGCGCAAGGCCGAGCCGCCCCACGTCGAGGACGCGCGCTGGAAGCCGGAGTCCGTGCGCAAACTGGAGCGCCTCCGCCATGACGCCCTCGTCGAGCACGCGCGGAAGGCGCTGTTCCCGGGCATCCGCGCCGCCTTCGGCGAGCCGGCATCGCGGGGGCGCAACGGCAACCACGCCTGGAGGCCGGGGAGCGGCGAGCGCTCGCTGGCGACGGTCGAGCTGCGGTACGTGCGCTTCGAGTGGGACGAGCGGGACCGCCTGCGCGTGGCGATGAAGGACGCGAGCGGCGACTTCTGGAACGGCGTGCCCTTCCAGGACCTCATCGTCCGCCGCCACGAGGCCGAGTGTCGCCTCTGCGCCAGCGGCCACGTCCGCCACGTGCGCAGCGACTTCGAGGCGAACGCCTGTCTCGTCCGCGTGGGCCTGACACGCCCGTTCGAGGCGGAAGCTGGCAAGGGCGCGGGATGCTGGCTGCAGGTGACGAACATCCTCGCGCGCCCGCGCGGCCATTTCGGCGCCTGGGACGACAAATAGTCCATCCGGACCGGCCCGA
>DATMAH010000357.1:0-11972 GCA_035583735.1 Dehalococcoidia bacterium | reverse complement strand
CATCAGCGGCTGTCCCGCCACGATTTCGTTCAGGGAAGATCGCAATTGCACGGTCTGTGAACACTTTGCTACGAAATCGTGAGCGGACGTCCCGTCGCCGGGCCGGCGGGGGGAAGCGGCCTGCGCTTTTCGCAGGCTGATCGGCGTCAGTTGATTGCAGGGGCGTCGAGAGGCTGTTACCATCGGCTCCGAATACGAGCGCGCGTCCGGGCAACAAAGGAGGTGAACGCGAGCCGAGGCACCCGCCGGGCCAAGGGCCCGTCTCGGACTGTTTGGAGGGCGGAGCAGAGGGAACGCTCCGCACAAGGGAGGACGAACTTGAACGCAAGAAACAGGCTGTACCTGCTGCTGGCCGGTCTCCTGTCCCTCATCCTCGTCGTAGCGGCCGCGTGCGGCGACGACGACGACGGCGATGACGGCGACGGCGAAGACACCCCCGCAGCGGGCCAGACGACGACGACGGGCGACGGCGACCGCGCGCCCGCAGACCAGCAGCAGGTAACGCTGCAGCTTGGAGAGCCGCAGTACCTGGACCCCCACCGCTCGAGCTTTGAGCAGGACATCGCCATCATCCGGACGATGTTCCGCGGCCTCTACAACCTCACCGACAACGGCGAGGGCGGCGTCGACGTGGTGCCCGCGATGGCAGCGGACATGCCAGAGGTCAACGGCAGCGTCTACACCGTGCGCCTCAAGGAAGGGCTGATGTGGTCGGACGGCCAGCCGCTGACCGCGCAGCACTTCGTGGACGGCGCCAAGCGCGGCTGCAACCCGCAGGTCGCGACCGACTACGGCTACATCTGGGGCCCGGGTTACCTGGACCTCCAGGGCTGTGGCGAATGGCAGTCGGCCGAAGACCCGGCCGCTCCCGGCCTGGCCGACGCGCTTGCCGTCCGCGCGGTCGATGACACGACGATTGAGTACACGCTGAACCAGCCGAACGACCGCTTCACCATGCTGATGGCGCTGTGGATGACGTTCCCGGTCCGCCAGGAGCTCATCGACCAGTTCGGTGATGCCTGGACGAGCCCGGAGAACATCGTCGTCAACGGCCCTTACATCCTGACCGAGTACAACGCCGGCGAGGGCCTGGTGCTCGAGCCGAACGAGAACTGGTCGGGCGAGGCGCCGGCGCTGCAGCGGATCGAGGTGCGATTCCTCGACAACCTGTCGGCGGCCTTCACCGCCTACCAGAACGGTGAGCTGGACATCACCCGCATCGCCGCGACGGACATCGCCGTCGCCGAGGGCGACAGTGCGCTGGCGGACGAGGTGCTGATCAACCCGTCGGGCCGCATCACGTCGCTGCAGATGAACATGGCGAACGCGCCCCTGGACAATCTGGACGTCCGCCTTGCGCTGGCGCGCGCCATCGACCGGGAGACGCTGAACGACGTGGTCTTCGAGGGCACGAACACGCCGGCCACCTACTGGGTGGTGCCGGGCGTCGAGGGCCACCAGGGCAACGAGGCGTTCGACGACATCATCGGCTTCGACCCGGACGCGGCGCGGCAGCACCTCGCCGACGCCGGGTACGAGGGCGGTGCTGGCTTCCCGACGCTCACCATCGTCGTCCACAACGACGACTACCAGCGCACGGCCGAGTTCCTCCAGCAGCAGTTCCAGGAGATCCTGGGGATCAACCTGGAGATCAACCGCGTGGACTCGCAGACGCGCTCGCAGATCTTCCGCGACGAGACGTTCGAGCTCTTCATCGGCGGCTGGCAGCTGGACTACCCGGACATCGAGAACCCGCTCTTCGGCCTCTTCGAGACCGACGGCGGCAATAACCACTACAACTGCTCCCACCCGGATGTCGACGCCGCGCTCGAGCGAGCGCTCGCGGCGACATCTGAGGAGGAGCGCATTGCCGCGTACCAGGACATGGAGACGGCGATCATCACCAACGTCTGCGGTGTCGCGCCCATGTGGAACGACTCGCTACCGTACATGGTCCGGAGCAACCTCGGCGGCATCGTGCCCAACGGCACCATCGACGCCGGCTGGCCGGGCAGCTACTGCGTGGAGTGCTGGTACGTGAAGGCCGAGTAGGCCGAACGCGAACGGGACTCCGAGGATGGATGCGGAGGCCGCCGATAGCAGGCGGCCTCCGCTACTATTATCCAGATGCTTGCATACACCATCCGCCGCGTGCTGTGGATCGTCCCCGTCCTCTGGGTGATTGCCACGATCACGTTCTTCATGATGCATGCGGTGCCGGGCGGCCCCTTCACGCGCGACAAGGAGCGGCCGCCCGCGCTGGAGGCCGCCGTCCAGCGCGAGTACGGGCTGGACCAGCCCATCTACGAGCAGTACGCCCGCTACATCGGCGACCTGGTGCGCGGCGACCTCGGCATCTCGTTCCACACCCGCCAGCCCGTCATGGATACGATCATCGACCGGGCGTTCACGTCGGCGCAGATCGCCCTGCTGACGCTCGTCGTGGCCGTCGTGGTGGGCATGGTGCTGGGTGTGCTATCCGCCCTCAACCACAACGGCGCCGGCGACTACGCCGGCGTCTTCCTTGCGACGGCCGGGGCCAGCGTGCCGCACTTCATCGTCGCCATGTTCCTCGTCATCGTCTTTTCGGTGAACCTGGGCTGGTTCGACCAGGTCGGCTGGGGCGGGCCGGCGACGCCCGGCGACATCTTCAACTTCTCCGCCTACGAGCCGAAGAAGATGGTGATGCCGGTGGTGGCGCTGAGCGCGCTGCCTGCCGCCTACATCGCCCGCGTCACGCGCGCCAGCATGCTGGAGGTGCTGAACCAGGACTACATCCGCACGGCGCGCGCCAAGGGGCTTCGCGAGACGCGCATCGTCCTCCGGCACACGCTGAAGAACGCGATGATCCCGGTGCTCACCGTTGTCGGGCCGATCGCGGCGCTGCTGGCCTCGGGGTCGTTCATCATTGAGTCCATGTTCAACATCGGCGGCATTGGCCGCGAGGCGATCCTGGCGGCACAGCGGCGTGACTACGGGCTGATCATGGGCACGGCGCTCTTCTACGCGCTGATCGTCTCCGTGGCGAACCTCGTGGTGGACCTGCTGTACGCCGTCGTGGATCCCAGGATCAGGTACCGCTGATGGCAACGAGCACCGATACGACGATGCAGCCCCTGTACCTCGAGCGCGATGGGATGACGCGGGACCATCGCGGGCTCTGGAGCGACGCGTGGCGCCGCCTCGTCCGCAACCGGCTGGCCATGGTGGGGCTCATCGTCCTGGTCGTCGCCGGGGGCATCGCCTTCCTCGCGCCGTACGTCGATAGCATCGAGCGATACACGCCGTCCGCGATTTCCGGCGATAACCAGCTTGGCCCATCGTCCGGCCACTGGTTCGGGACGGACCAGCTCGGCCGGGACATCTGGGCGCGCACACTCGAGGGCGTCCGCGTGTCGATCCAGATCGGCGTGGGGACGCAGGTGGTCGTGCTCGCGCTCGGGCTTTCGTTCGGCGTGCTCGCGGCGTTCGGCGGTCGCTTCACGGATAACATCGTGATGCGCTTCACCGACATCATGTTCTCGTTCCCGGACCTCCTCTGGTTCATCCTGCTGCGCGCGATCCTGATCGAGCGGGACATCCCGCTGATGACAGATATCGTCGTCATGATCCTGGCGATCGGCCTCATCAGCTGGACGACGATCGCCCGGCTCGTGCGTGGCCAGATGCTCTCGCTCGCCGAGCGCGACTTCGTGCTCGCCGCCCGCGCGCTCGGCGCCTCGCGCTGGCGCATCGTCGTGCAGCACATGGTGCCGAACACGCTGGGGCCGGTCATCGTGGCGATCACGTTCGGCATCCCGGCGGCGATCTTCGCGGAGGCGTCGCTCAGCTTCATCGGGCTCGGCGTGCCGCCCCCCACCGCCAGCCTGGGCAACCTCATCTCCGAGGGATACAAGACGATCCAGCGCAACGTCTGGAACGCGGTCTTCCCGGCGGGCGCCGTCGCCCTGCTGATGCTGTCGTTCACCTTCCTGGGCGACGGACTGCGCGACGCGCTCGACCCCCGTACACGCTGATCGGCTCCATCGCGTCGCGCAGGCTTCGCGCGCGTGGCGTGTACAGTTGTGCGTGGCGCGGGGTGGCTGACCCCGGACGGGCAGCCGTGACAGCGCGCCTGCGAGTGCATGATCGAAGACCTGTTGCGCGCGGCGATCCTGGGTGCCGTGCAGGGCCTGACGGAGTTCCTTCCGGTCTCGTCCACCGGCCACCTCATTCTCGCCGCGCACGTCCTTGGCATCGACGAGGACGAGTACGGGCTCCCGTTCGATGCGGCGCTGCACCTGGGCACGCTGCTGGCGCTGCTGTCGTTCTTCGGCGCCACGTGGGTGC
Source organism: Dehalococcoidia bacterium (assembly GCA_035583735.1). Taxonomy (GTDB): domain Bacteria; phylum Chloroflexota; class Dehalococcoidia; order DSTF01; family JACRBR01; genus DATMAH01. Next base: position 7,643 of record DATMAH010000357.1, on the reverse strand, counting down.
GCCTCGGGCGTGCCGGCGTCCGGTCACTCGCCTCGCGTTCGCTCGCCGACGACGATGCGCGGCTGGCGTGGCTGATCGTCGCGGGCACCGTCCCGGCCGCCGTCATCGGCTTCGCGCTTGAGGGAGCGATCGAGGAGCGCCTCCGCTCGCCGCTGCTCGTCGGCATCATGCTCATCGCCTTCAGCGCCGTCATGGTCGCCGCCGAGCGATACGGGCGGCAGCGGCGCGAAATGGCGGACGTGAGGCTGTTCGACGCGCTGTCCGTGGGCTTCGCGCAGGCGCTGGCACTCGTGCCGGGCGTCTCGCGGTCCGGCGCCACGATCAGCGCCGGTCTCGTCCGCGACCTCGAGCGGCGGGAGGCAGCGACGTTCGCGTTCCTGCTGTCCGCGCCCGTCATCGCGGGCGCGGGGGGCCTGCAGCTCGTCCGGGTCATCGGCCGCTTCACCGACGGCACCTACACGGGCGAGGATCTCGCGTTCTTCGCCACGGGCTTCGTCACGGCCGCCGTCGTCGGCTACGCCGCGATCGCGTTCCTCATGCGCTACCTCGCGCGCCATTCGATGATGGCCTTTGTCTGGTACCGCGTGGCTCTCGGGATTGTGGTCATCGGCGTCATCGCGGCCGCGGGCGCATAGCGGCGGAGCAGCATCGTGGTTTATGCCCTGAAACCGCGCACCGCACTGCGTCATGCTGAGCCGAAGGCGAAGCATCTACGCCGTCCGCCGCATGCGCCGCAGGCGATAGCGCCACGAGAGGTCACGCAGGTATGGCGCAGGTGCGGCTGTACGGGAAGCTCTGGCGGGCGCTGCTCGCCTAATGCGGGGCGCACGCGGCGGCCGAGCTAGTCTTCACTGCGTTCAGAATGACAGGGGATGGGGCATCCCTTGCCGAAATGCACGATCCATCGTCTGGCTGTCTCGTGGTGGCCGACCGCGTTTCGGACTGCCGACCGTGCAGATAGCTGACAGCTGACAGCTGATAGCTGATAGCTGACAGCTCATGCACTGCCTCAGCGCGGCAGCGCCTGCTCCGGCGGCACGTGCGGCAGGCGGAGTGACTCCGCGAGCGCGGCGTGCGTGACGTGACCCTCGCTCACCAGCAGCCCCCTGGCGAGCGCCGGATCGGAGAGGATGGCGCGGGCCGGCCCCAGCTCGGCGATCTTCAGCACGTATGGCAGCGTCACGGACGTCAGCGCCGCCGTCGACGTGATCGGCACGGCGCCGGGCATGTTTGAGACGCAGTAGTGCACGACGCCTTCTTCGACGTAGACCGGGTCCGCGTGCGTCGTCGGCCGCGACGTCTCGCACGTGCCGCCCTGGTCGATGGAGACGTCGACGATGACGGCGCCCCTGCCCATGCTGCGCACCATCTCGCGCGACACCAGTGTTGGGGCGGACGCGCCCGGCACCAGCACGGCGCACACCAGGATGTCCGCCTCTCGCAGCGCCGCCGCGATGGAGAGCGGGCTGGAGATCATCGTCGCCGTGCGGCCGGGGAACGTGGCGTCGATGTGCCGCAGCTTCTCGACGCGCGTGTCGAACACCGTCACGCGCGCGCCGAGACTGACCGCCGTGGCGATCGCGTTCTCGGCGACGATGCCGGCGCCGAGGACGACGACGTGCGCGGGCGGCGCGCCGGGCAGGCCGGAGATCAGCTTGCCGCGCCCCGGCCCCGGCTTCCGCAGGTACTGGGCGCCGATCTCCGTCGCCATGCGTCCGGCGATCTGGCTCATCGGGATTAGCAGCGGCAGCGAGCCGTCCGGCATCTGCACCGTCTCGTAGGCGATGGCGCTGACGTGCGACCGCAGGAGGATCTGCGTCAGCTCCGGGAGGGCGGCGAGGTGCAGATAGGTGAACAGTGTCTGCTTGTCGCGGATCAGCGGGTACTCCGGCGGCAGCGGCTCCTTCACCTTCACGATGAGATCTGCCTGCCGCCAGACGTCAGCCGGATCCTCGACGACCTTCGCGCCGCTCGCCGCGTACGCGCTATCCCCGCAGCCGATGCCCTCACCGGCGCCCGTCTCGACGAGCACGGTATGCCCCGCGTCGACGAGCGCGTGCGCGCCCTCGGGCGTGAGCCCGACGCGGTACTCTTCCGTCTTGATCTCGCGCACGGTCCCGACGATCACGTCTCCAGTATCGGGCGCGAGCCGCGCCGCGGGTAGTGCGTGCTGGGAGGCTGGAGGATGGAGGGTGGTGGACGGAGGTGAGGGGTGAACCGCTGACGGCTGAGAGCTGACGGCTTCAGTACCAGCTCGCGGCGATGATGAGGCCCGCGTGGTGGGCGAGGACGCGCAGCACGTGCTCGTGCTCCGGCGTGAACGCGCCGCGGCGGCAGTCCGTCACGTACAGCGCGCCGCGCACCTCCGCACCCGCGAAGATGGGCACGCCGAGCAGCTCCTTCATGGGCGGGTGCTTCGGCGGGAAGCCGAAGGCCTTCGCGTGCCCCCCGACGTCGGCGATGCGGACCGGCAGCCCGTCCTGCCGCATCGTGCCGAGCGGGCCGTGGCCCTGCGGCGGGCCCTTCAGCATCGCCAGCGTCTTCTCGTCCATGCCGCTGACCATGAAGCCTTCGACGTAATCGTCCTTGCCCGTGACGGCCAGGGCGCCGTAGGTGCCGTGCGTCATCTCGCGCGCCACCTCGACGACGTGCTGCAGGGCATCGTGCGGGGTGCGCGGCGGATGCTTGCGGTTGCGGTCGGCCAGCTTCTTCAGCGCCGTGTACTCGGGGTCGCGGCCGAGGAGGCCGCGCTTCGGCCCCATCGCCTCGTGGACGGCTTCGGCGAGTCGTTGCTGGACGTCGGAGCTCACGATGTCAGTGTAAGAAACGGCCGGTGACGGCGCGAGGACGCTCCGCTAGCCGGCGGCTGATGCGAGTGGCCGCGTGGCGGCGCGCCGGGCGAGCACGTCATCGATGAACTGCGTGATCGGCGGCACGACGAGGTCGGCGGAGATGTCGCTGTGGCCTGAGTTCGGGAACTGCACGTAGCGCTTCGGCTCAGGCGCCGCCTCGAAGATCGCCTGGCCCATGCGCTCGGGCACGGTCGTGTCGCTGTCACCGTGCATCACCAGCAGGGGGCACTCGATGCGCCGGATCTTCGAGAGCGAGTCGTAGTTGGTAAGCGGCAGCCACGGCGCGATGGCCAGCGCGAGCCGCAGGCGCGGATGCCGGTCGCCGGCCATGTCGCGGATCGAGGTGAAGGGCGCGCGGAGGATGAGGCCGGCGCACGGCTCCCGCAGCGCCATCTCCGTCGCCACGCCGGTGCCGAGCGAGAAGCCGTAGAAGAAGATGGTCGCCGGGTCCACGTCCTCCCGCTGGTACAGCCAGGCGAGCGCGCCCGCGGCGTCGCAGTAGGTGCCGAGCTCCGTCGCCGTGCCCTCGTTCGGGCCGTAGCCGCGGTAATCGAAGATGAGGAAGTTCGCCTTGATGCCGGCGAGGAAGTCGTGGAAGGCGCGCTGGCGCTCCTCCGTGAGCCACATGTCGCTGGCGTTGTAGCTGGTGCCATGGAAGAAGAGGATGGTCGGCGCGGGCTGTGGCTGCTTGAAGAACCAGCCCTGGAGCTGGAGGCCGTCCGGCGTGAAGATCATCGCCTCCTCGTAGGGCCAGTCGATGGCGTCGGGGGGCTCCGGGTGCCAGGGCCCCCGGTAGAAGAGCCGGGGCCGGATGAGGCGCTCGGAGGCGATGGTGAGGGCGAGGCCGGGGGCCGAGAGGGCGGCGGCGGCGACGAGGGCTCTGCGGAGCATCGGAGGGAGTGTAGCGGCCGCAGAGGGGCTGCCGGAACGGGAGGGCCGAAGCAGGCGCGGCCCGGATCTTCAGCTTCGGCGGGGTCCGGCGGCCCGCCGTTGGACACAATCGGCCCTATCCGGCGTTGTGAATAGTGAGCTCGCGGCTTCAGCCCGCTCGGCCCGGGGCCGGCGCGTCCGCGGCGCGGTTTAGGCCGCCCGCCGGCCGACCGACCATTCCGGTGAGGCCGGCGGTCGCGCCCGGGCACGGAGGTGACCGTGGACGACACGTCGAACTGGGAGTTTGCGGCGGCCGTCGCCGCCGTCTCCATCGGCCTGGCCGGTCTCTTGCTGTTCACGCTGATCGGCACGCTGGGTTCGTGGCGCGTCTACGACCGGGCGCTGCGGGCGTCGAACGAAGCGGCCAAGGCGAGCCTGCTGGTCCAGGACCTCGCGCGCGAGATGGCGACGCGTGAAGCCCTCCGGCAGCCGGACCTCGACCTCTCTCGCGAGACCGCGCAGCTCGCCGACCTGCGGCACCAGGCGAACAGCCTGATCGAACAGCAACGGCTGCTGCAGAACGCGGTGCGGAACCTCGTCGAAGCGGGGGTCTTGCGCAGCGAAGGCAGCGCCGAGGAGCTGGAGGAGCTGCAACGTGCCGTCCAGCGGCTGGAGCAGCACCTGGGACAGGTCGCCGAGGCCGTCGCGCGCGTCGGGAGACCAGAAGCATGAGGTGATCGCGATGCCCCGCCCGAAGACCACCACCCGCAGCCAGCGAACGGACCCCACCACGACCATGATGGCCATGCTCCTGCCGATCCACTCCGCGCTCACGCTCGACTGGCTCGTCGATGCCACCGCCACGGCGGCGGAGCGGACGCTCAACGCCAGTCACGCCGTCGTCTACATCGAACAGGAGGACGGGCGGCTCGAGCGCCGCGCGCCGGCGAGCGACATCCGGCGCCGGTCGCAGCAGCGCGTCCTCGACGCCCTGGGCGCCGGCCTGCCCGCCCGGCTCGACCCGGCGAAGGCGCACGCCATCGCCGAGGCGCTCGACCACGAGAAGCCGGTGCTGGGACCGGCGCGCGAGGTCTTCGCCGGGCTGCTCGCCGGCGATGCCGCGGACGAGGCGCAGCGCGCGCTCGGCGCCGATGCCGTGGGCTTCGTGCCGCTGCAGTCGGCGGGTGAGCGCATCGGCGGCATCGTCATGACGTTCGCCGGGGAGCCGGACAGCGAGCATGTGCGTCTTTTCGCCGCACACGTCGCCTGCGCGGCGGTCAACCTGCGGCAGTCGCAGGCGGCGCGTGAGACCGGCGTCATCGATGTCGTCCGCTCCGTCTTCGACGCCCGCAAGCTGGAGTCCGACCTGGAGAAGGAGCTGGCGCGCGCGGAACGCTACAACCGCAGCCTGGCGATCGTCGTCCTGGAGGCGACGAACCTGCGCCTGCTGCGAGAGCGCTTCGGCCGCTTCCTCACGGACCGGCTGCTGCAGAAGCTCGGCGAGTCGCTGGCGCAGAACGCGCGCGACTTCGACATCATCGGCGCGTACAAGGAGTCCGGCTTCACGATGGTGCTGACGGAAGCCTCGGCGGACGGTGCGGGGACGGCGGCGAAGCGCCTCCTCGGGGTCGCCCGGACGATGGCGGCGGACAGCGCGGTGCCGGGCCTGGAGTTGCACCTGGCGGCCGGCTGGGCCTCGCGTCCGGCCGACGGCGAGACGCCAGAGGCGCTGTTCGCGGCCGCCGAGCGCCGCATGTACGGCGCCGCGGCCGCGCAGGTCGCCTAACGCGCGCCTCGGCGCCGTGGATGGACGAAGAGAGGGCGAGCATCCGCTCGCCCTCTTTGCCGCTCCGGGATGCTGCGAACTACGCGGCGTCCTCGAGCGCGGTGACCGTGATGCCGGCTTCCGGCGCGAACAGCGCCGACGCCTTTTCGATGAGCGCGGCCTGCACCTGTCGCGTGTCGCTCGCGCCGTCGATCCAGACCTTCAGCGTTGCCTTGCGGCCGTCGTAGTCCAGCAGCGCGACGTCGCGCACGGCCGGGTGCTCCCCGACGGCGTCGTCGACGGAGCGCAGGTCCAGCGGCGCGCCGTCGCTCTCGAACTCGAGCCGGAAGCTGATGAGCGCGCCCTCGCTCGCGGGCGCGTGCGGTGCAGGCGTCTGCGGCTGGACGTCAGCCTCCCACGTCTGGGCCCCGGGCTGGGATGCCGCCGGCTGCGGACGCGGTACGACGAGCGTCGGCCGGCTGTACTCCGTCGCGCCGCTGATGCCGAACTGCTCTCGGGCGCTGCGCAGCACCGCGTCGATCTCCTCGAAGACGGAGCCGATCGTCTCGAGGCGCGGCAGCAGCTCGTTGATGCGGGCAGCCGCGTCGCTGGCGCGCGCCAGGGACGACTGGAGGTCCTCCAGCGCGTGCTTCAGGTCTCGTTCGAGTGCGTTCGCGTGCTCGCTTGCCGTCATGTCGGTCTCCTTCCAGGGGACGGGTGCGGGTCTCCCGTAATCATCGGCTGTCGTCAGCATCCCCGATGCGGGTGGTGGCGGAAATCAGGGTATGTCCTGAGCGGCATGCTCGTATCCACCGAACACGTCACGGCCGTGGCCGTCATTGGGCCGTTGTCAGCGTGGGGCGAAGGTGCTACCGTCGCCGCTACGGCCGCTACGGCCGGCCGCTGGAGCGGGACGCCACAAGCGCACAGCGAGGAGGGCGCGATGGGACGACGGGCGCTGAGGGTGGCGACGCTGGTGGCCGTGCTTGCGGCCGCGATAGCCGCCGCGTCGGCGCAGCGGCCTCCTTCTACAGAGGCCGGCGTTTCAGTGAACAACATCAACTGGCGGGACTGCTCTGGCGAGTCGCTGTTCCGCTTTGACTGCGGCACCGTGCGCGTCCCCCTCCGTCATGGCCGCGTCGGCCAGACGATCGACATCGCCGTCATCCGCCATCGCGCGCTCGACGCGGAACGGCGCATCGGCGTCCTGCTGATGAACCCGGGCGGCCCCGGCGGTTCCGGCGTCCAGCTCGCGCAGCAGGCGCCGTTCTTCCTCCCGCCGGCGGTGGTGGAGCGCTTCGACATCATCGGCTTCGACCCGCGCGGCGTCGGCCGTAGCAGCGCCGTCGACTGCGTCGACGGGTTCGGCGACCTGGGCATCCCGGACCCCACGCCAGACAGCCAGGCCGAACGCAAGCACTTCTACGAGGCCCTGCGCGAGTTCGCCGAGGCCTGCCAGCGGCGCGGCCTCCCCCTCATCCAGTACGTCGACACCGAGAGCGCGGCGCGCGACATGGAGTACCTCCGCGTCGCCCTGGGCGAGGAGACGATCAGCTACCTCGGCTTCTCGTACGGCACGTCGCTCGGCGCCACGTACGCCGGCCTCTTCCCGGAGCGGGTGCGCGCCTTCGTCCTCGACGGCGCCATCGACCCGGCGCTCGACGCCGAGGGGCTGACGATCGGCAGCGCGATGGCGACGGAGCGCGCGTTCCGGGCGTTCCTCGGAGACTGCCTCGCGCGCCCGGACTGCGGCTTCCGCGCCGGAGACGGCACCGTCGATGGCCTGCTGGCGGCGTTCGACGAGCTGCTCGCGCGCACGGAGGAGGCGCCGATCCCGTCCGTGTTCATGCCGGGGCCGCCGGTCGGGCCGGGCGAACTGCTCGCGGTGACCCGCGGCGTGATGTATGAGCCGCTGCTCTGGCCGTTGTTCGCGGGCGCGCTCGGCATCGCGTACGAGGAGAACGACGGCTGGCTCATCGCGAACTTCCCGTTCAGCGGCGGCCCGCCGGACGAGTTCGACAACATCGCGGAGGCGTTCCCGGCCATCAACTGCGCCGACTATGACTTCCCGCGCAGCGAGGCGGAGAACGACGAATTGCTGGACCGAGCGATGGCCGCCGCGCCGCGTTTCGGCGCGGCATGGCTCGCGCTGTCGG
>DATMAH010000356.1:0-2288 GCA_035583735.1 Dehalococcoidia bacterium | reverse complement strand
GTCGGCTGCGCCCGGACCGGCTGCGACGCCTCCTGCCGCCACCCGCCGCCCCAGGCGTATTCCATTGCGAGCGCGCGTTTGTAGCCGGTCACGTCCGGCGGGGGCCGGAATCCCCGCTCCACGACGACGAGCCGCCCGTCGCGCTCTTCCACGCGCCCCCACCAGTCGTCGGGCTGATTTTTGAGCGAAGCGGCGACGAACTCGCCCGTGACGGTGCGCCCGCAAGCCGGCGTCGGCCGCATGCCCGAGGGCACGCACACGGTCGCCCTCACGATGCCGGGAGGCCGGACAAAGTTGCGCGGCGGCAGCCCCTCGTGCGCGCGCACGATGACGTCGCGCCACACGCGCGCGGCGATGGTCGTGCTGTAGATGTTGCGCATCGGAGTGTTGTCGCTGTTGCCGATCCAGACGCCGACCACCCGGTCGGGGGAGTAGCCGATCGCCCAGGTGTCGCCCACCAGCTCCGGCCGGCCCTCATACGGGGCGCTGGTGCCCGTCTTCACGGCGACCTCGCGGTCCTCGATGGCCAGCACGCTGTTGCGTCCGAACGTCGCAACCCTCGCCTCGTCGTCCTTCAGGATGTCAGTGATCAGGTACGCGTATGGAGCGTCGACCACCTGCAGATCGCGAACCCGCTGCGTATTGTCCAGCAGCGTCTTCCCCTGCCGGTCCTCGACGCGCAGCACCGCGACGGGATCGAGCGGCCGCCCCGGTTGACCCGTGGGGTTGATGCGAGGCTGGCCCCTCATGGCGCCGTTGTTGGCGAATACGCTGTACGCGTAGGCCATGTCGAGCAGCGTGACGTCGCCGGAGCCGAGCGTCAACGAAGGGCCGTACCGCCCGTTCAACGTCGTGATTCCGAGGCGGCGGGCCGTGTCGACAATGTTGTCGACGCCTACCCAGAGGGCGGTCTTGAACGCCGGCACGTTGAGGGAGGCGCCCAGCGCCTGGCGGAGGGTAATCGTGCCGTAGTAGTTGTGCTGCGGGTTCTCGGGACGGAACACGCGGCCGTCCGCTTCCCGGTACGTGACAGGTGAATCGATGAGCGGCCAGTCCGGGCCCCATCCCTGAAGAAACGCCGTCAGATACGTGAACGGCTTGAACGTAGAGCCCGGGGAGTTGAGTGCGAGCGCGTTATTGTTCTCCCCCTGAATGTCGGCGCGGAAGTAGTTCCGGCTGCCGACCATCGCCAGGATCTCGGCGTTCGTCGCGTCGAGCACCACCACGGCGCCGTTGTGGGCGTTCGTGGACGCCTCGAACTCGGAAAGCCAGCGCTCGAGCGACTCTTCGGCGTAGCGCTGCAACTCGTAGTCCAGCGTCGTAATCACACGGAGACCGCCCCGGTACAGCGCGTCTTCCCCCAGCGTTCGCCGGATCTCGTCGGCGACGTACAGAACGAAGTGCGGCGCGCGGAACGGCGCCGGCTGCGGCCGCAGCACGATGGGAACGAGCTTCGCCATGTCGGCCTCGTACTGCGTCAGGTACCCGTGCCGGACCATGAGGTCCAGCACCTCGACCTGGCGGCGCTTGGCGGCGTCGGGATGCGTGAACGGATCGTACTCGGCCGGGGCTTGCGGCAGCCCCGCCAGGTAGGCCGCTTCCGGCAACGTGAGGTCGCGCGCCGGCTTCCCGAAGTAGCCCCGGGCGGCCGCTTCGATACCGGTGAACAGCCCCCCGTACGACACGTTGTTCAGGTACCAGGTGAGGATCTGGTCCTTCGGGTACCGGGATCCGAGCTCCAACGCCAGCGCGATCTCGCGGAGCTTTCGTTTGACGGAGCGCTGCGACCGCTCTTCCGGCGTCTCGTAGAGCTGCTTCACGAGCTGCTGGGTGATGGAGCTGCCGCCCGTGCCGCGCAGAAAGGCGTCACCCGGGCGCAGATTTTCGAACATCGCCCGGGCCAGTCCCTTCGGGTTGACGCCGGGGTTGGTGTAGAAGCTGGCGTCTTCCGTGGCGATGGTCGCCCAGACGACGTACGGCGAGACTTCGTCCAGAGATACGTCCTGCTGATATCCGCGCTCCCCGACGAACTGGTACAGGAGCACGCCGTTACGGTCGTAGATGCGCGCGCCGTCTCCCTGCAGCGCCATCTGCTCCCATGGCGACGGGATGTCGGCGACCGCGCTGGTGTAATAGCCCGACACTACCGCCGCCACCGCGGTCACGGCTGCGAGGAACAACCAGAGCGCGGCGATTCCGAGCGGGTTCGGTCCGTGGACCGCTCGCACACGGCTCCGCCGAAGGCGAACCAACTCGTGCGCTCGCACGGCAACCGCTCCGATTCGACG
>DATMAH010000355.1:0-2403 GCA_035583735.1 Dehalococcoidia bacterium | reverse complement strand
TTCGAGGGCCCTGTCGCCGCCGATGAGGTAGAGGACGCGCTCACGGCCGTCATCAGCCCGTAGCGGCGCACCGTCCGCAACGCGCGTTTGCGCCACCATAAACCGAAGAGGCCGCCGGCATCGGCGGCCTCCCGTCGTCGCGTTCTTGTGCGGGGCCTACTCGACGATCAGCGTGCCGTTCATCTCCTGGACGTGGAAGTCGCAGCGGTAGGCATACTCGCCGGGCTCAATATCGATGACGATCTCGCCGGTCGAGCCGCCGGGTATCTGGGGCGGGTCGGAGCATGGGTTCTCGGACGCGGCGGTGCAGAATGCGTCCGCGTAGTCGCCGCCGGACGACGAGACGTGCATGTTGTGCAGCGCGGCGCCCACGTTGGAGAGACTGATCGTCGTGCCGGATGTCACGGTGATCGTCGGGTTCTCCTCACCGCCGTCAGCGAGCTGGAAGAAGTTGTCGTCCAGGTTGAGGACGAGTTCACCGGATGGTGGCGGCGCCGGGGTGCCCCCGCCGTCCGGCGGGGCCTGCGTGGGCGGCGCGTGCACCTCCTTGTGCTCCTCGTCGTACAGCGCCGCCGCGGTGCCGCCGATGGCAAGCGCGATGATGGAGATGCCGGCAGCCCCGAGCCACTGCCAGCGCGGGATGCTGGGGTTGGACGCGAAGTACCATGCCGCGCCCAGCACGGCGAGCGCGATGACGGCCGCCATGACCGTCGCCCACTCGTTCGGGATCGACAGGTAGATGCGGCTGAGCCCGTAGATGACGAGGAGCGCGAAGGCGAGGATCCCCGCGGGTACGAACAGCGCCAGCGCCAGGCGGTCATACATGCGCGTCGGCGCTTCCGCGGCCTCGGCGCGCTCGGCCTGCATGCGGTGCACCTGCAGGCTGCCCGGTACCAGCAGGTCCTGGTGCGCCTGAATGATGGAGACGGCGTTATTCGGAAGCGCCGAGTAGTCCGCCATCGCGTTGTTGCTGGACCAGCGCGTCTCAACCACCACCTGCACGTCGCCCTCGGGGTGGGCGGTGCGCGTCACACGCATGCCGAGGAACCCCCGCTGCGACGACGCGAAGTCGCGGTGCGCGTCCAGCTCATCGAACAGCCGTTCGGCGTCGTCGACGCGATTCGCGGCGATCTGGACGAGGACGGTGTGTACGTACTCCATGTTCACCTGCGCTGCGTGCCGGGAGCCGCGCCGGCGCCCGTGTCCCTGCCGTGGCCGAAGCCAGCCTATGGTATCGGCGGCCCCGATTAAGCGGTAGTGCCAAAATGCACAATCGCCCGCCGGGCGCCACCGAGCCGCAGCAGCCCGTGATAGTCCAGAAATGGTGCGGTCGTACCGGATCGCGGGGTAGGCCGTTTTGCCTAGAGTGGGGCATGATGCGTGGAGCTATCGGCGGTCTTGTGCTCGTCGCCGTCGCGGCGCTGGTGGGCGCGTGCAACACCAGCGGCCTGTCCCAGCAGCCACGCGCCACCTTCGCCCAGCTCGCCTGTTATGACGAGAACGGGGACGGCCGCATCAACGCGGCCGACGCCGCCGATCCCGATGGCCTGCCCGACTTCAACGCCGACTTCGGGAGCGACGAGCGGGACGCCGAGTTCTTCCAGGGCGTGGACATCGCCCTCGACCCTGAACGAGCCGAGGCCGTCTGCGATGATGGCGATGCGGCCGAGTACCTGGTGGCGCACGGCTACCTCACGCCAGCCGACGTATCGTGCGAGGCCGGCGACCGCGACGTGCTGCTCGTCGGCGTCGGCGGCGGGCAGGCGAACCTGCGCGAGCGTGACGACGTCTCCGGCATTCGCTCCATCGTTGACGGCCTGCAGCGCGCGTTCGACGAGCTCGGCGTCGAGACGATCGCCGTCATCGCCGGGCCCGCCATCGAGGGCGCGGCGTCGCCCCACGGCGCGATGGAAGACTGGATCTCGAACGCCGTGCGGGTGTACCTGGAGCGGTACTCGTGCATCGAGGCGGTGCTCGTCGGGCACAGCCACGGCGCCATCACGGTGGATGTCGCAGCGGCGAGGCTCGAGCCGCAGTACGCCAGCCGCCTCGTCGGCGTCGTCAGCGTCGACCGCGTCGAGCTCGCATACGGAGGCGACGTCGCCTCGCGGCCGGCCGTGGCGCCGGTGTTCGAGGTGTACCAGACCAACGACCCCCTGCAGGCGACGCCGCGGCGAGCGCCGAACGTCGAGACGTGGGACGCGAGCGCGGAGATGGCCGAGGCCGATGACGGCGCCGAGAAGCCAGTGAACCACACGACCATCGACAACTCGCCCGGCGTGCGCGACCGGATCGTCGGCTGGACGCTGGCGCGCTGGCTGGCCGGCGGAAGCGGCGGCTAGTGCGGCAGCCGCCACGGTCTGCCACCCTGAACGCATGAGCGAACTCGACCCGGAGCTCGTC
>DATMAH010000354.1:0-6420 GCA_035583735.1 Dehalococcoidia bacterium | reverse complement strand
TCATCGTCCGCCACGTCGTGCCGCGCGTGCTGCGCCCGGCCGTCGCGCGCCAGATGGCCGGCCGCCCGGAGCTGGAGGTGGACCGCCGCGTCGAGACGCTGTCGAGCGTCCTCGTGCGGACGGCCGAGTCCACCCTCGTCGCGCTCGCCTTCTTCACCATCCTGCCGGAGCTGGGACTCGATATCCGCGCGGTGCTGGCGGGCGTCAGCATCACCGCGATCGCGCTCGGACTGGGCGCGCAGGCGCTCGTGCGCGACACCCTGAACGGCATCTTCATCCTCAGCGAGAACCAGTACGTCGTGGGCGACGTGGTGACCGTGGCAGGCGTCACGGGCACCGTCGAGGACATCTCGCTGCGGCGCACGGTCGTCCGTGATGTCGACGGGGTGATGTACACGGTGCCGAACGGCAACGTCGTCGTCGCCGCGAACCACACCCGGGACTTCGCGCGCGTGCGCGTGCAGGTGCCCGTGAACGTCACGTCGGACCTGGAGACGGTGCGACGGGTGGTCGACGAGGTCGGCGCCGCGCTCGCGGCCGACCCCGAGTACGCCGGCGCCGTCCTCAGCGCACCGCGCTACCTCCGCGTCGACGCCATCGACGCGAACGGCGTGTCCGTGCAGGTGAACGGCACGGTGATGCCCGGGAAACAGTGGGAAGTCGCCGGTGTGCTGCGCGCGCGGCTGCTCGAGGCCTTCCAGCGAGAAGGGATCAAGACGCCCTGGGGCTAATGCCGCGCATCAGGGGCGGAGGGCCGTCGAAGGCTCGCTGCGGGGCGGCTGCGGCTCTCCCTCGGCCAGGTCCCGCCGCACCTGGATGAAGCGCATGAGGTCGCCGCGGTCGATCATCCCCAGCAGCTCGCGCCCGTGCACGACGGGGATCTGGTGCACGTCGTGCATCGACATCAGCTCCAGCGCCTTCACGAGGTCCTCGGACGGGTCCAGCGTATGGAGCCGCGAGGCCGGCGTCATCGCGCGGTAGACGCTCATGGCCGCCCACTGGTCGCGCGGCACCTTGCGCACGTCTGTGAGCGTGATGAGGCCCGCGAAGTCGCCCCCCGCCATCACGGCGAAGCAGCGCGCGTTGCGCCCCAGGACGTAGTCGTTCACCAGCTCGTCGATCGTCGTCACCGGGGTCACGGTCTCCACGGATGTGCGCATCACGTTGCCCACGGGGATGCCGGCCAGCGTCGTCTCGATGACGAGCTGCTGATAGCTGGCCTCCGACGCGTTGCGGAGGAAGAAGCCGATGAGCAGGAACCAGAGCCCGCTGAACAGGCTGATGGTGAAGGTGTAGATGATGCCCAGACCCATGATGCCGTAGGCGATCCACGTCCCGACGTTCGACGCGAGCCGCGTCGCCCGGAGGCGGCTGTTCGTCCGCGCCCAGGCGATGGAGCGGAAGACGCGCCCGCCGTCGAGCGGGAACCCCGGCAGCATGTTGAACACCGCCAGCGACACGTTGATGAGGGCGAGCTGCGCGGCCACGCCCGCCGCGCCGTCGAAGAACGGCCGCAGGACCGCCCAGCCGGCGCCGAAGACGGCCCCCGCCGCCAGGCTGGTCGCCGGCCCGACGATGGCGATCTTGAACTCGTCGCCCGGCGTCTCCGGCTCCTTGGTCAGGTTCGCCACTCCGCCAAAGACGAAGAGCGTGATTGACTTCACCGGCAGCCCCAGCCTGTTCGAGACCACCGCATGCGACATCTCGTGCGCCAGCACCGACAGGAAGAAGAGCGCCGACACGCCACCGCCGACGACCCAGCGCTGGCCGTCGGTCCACGCCGGGTAGAAGTGCTCCAGCACGCCCGTCGCGAAGATCCACGTGACGATGAAGAAGATGAAGACCCAGCTCCAGTGGACCCCCACCTCCACGCCCAGGAATCGCCCGATCTTGAAGGAGCTTTGCATTCGTTCCGCCCGCGGCCTGCGGCTCGCCTCTCACCATGATACGCAACGCCGCAGGCCGCCGCGCCTCCGTACGGTTATGAAGCCGTGACGGCGCGTCACATCCCCGCCAGAATCGCGCCGATCAGGCGAGACCGTGGATGCGCTTGGCGTCCGCGAGCACGGCGTCGAGGCGTGAAGGCGTGCCGCCGGCGAGCGTGCCGAGCGGGTCGGGCGTGGGTTCGTCGCCCCGCATCAGCTCGATGGTGCGGCGGACGCACCAGGGCAGCGCCACGAGGTCGTACCCGCCCTCCAGGGCGAAGAGGATCCGCCCCTCGCAGAGGTCGCCCGCGGCATCGAGCAGCGCCGACACCAGCGCGCCGTACCCGTCGACGCTGAGCTGCTGGCCCGCGAGCGGGTCGGCGAAGTGCGCGTCGTAGCCGGCGGAGACGAGGATGACCTGCGGGCGGAAGCGGCGCAGCGCCGGGAGCACCACCTCGTCGTAGGCGCGCTGGTGCTCCGCGTCCCCGGAGCCGTGCGGCATCGGGATGTTGATCGTGTGTCCGGCGCCCGCGCCCGCACCTGTCTCGCCGACGTCGCCGGTGCCCGGGTAGAACGGCGACTCGTGCGTCGAGATGTAGAGCACGGGCTCCTCGTACAGCGCGTCCTGCGTGCCGTTGCCGTGGTGCACGTCATAGTCGACGATGGCGACGCGCTCGAGTCCGAGCGACCGCCGCGCGTGCTGCGCGGCGATGGCGACGTGGTTGAAGAGACAGAAGCCCATCGCCGTCCGAGGGCCGGCGTGGTGCCCGGGCGGCCGCACGAGGCAGAACGCCGATGCGACGTCCCGCCGCGCCACCGCGTCAAGCGCGTCGATGGTGCTGCCGGCGACGTGCGCGGCCACGTCGTAGGAGCGCGGCGTGATCACGGTGTCCGGGTCCACCCACCCGCCGCCGTCCTCCGCCGCCTGCCGCACGGCGGCGACGTAGCGGGCGTCGTGCGCCAGCGCCAGCTCGTCCGGCGTCGCCGCGCGCGCGGCGATGCGGTCGAGCTTCCCCAGCAGCCCGCATTCGTCCAGCAGCCTGACGGTCGCCGTCAGGCGGTTCGCGCTCTCGGGGTGCGCGCCGGTGTCATGCTCCAGGAAGATCTCGTCGTAGACGAAGCCGACGCGCGCGCTCACGCTGGTCGCGGTCCGGCGCACTGTCCCGCGCGCTGTCCCACGCTCAGGCCTCCGCCGGCTCGGGCGAGGCCGGCGCCGCGCCTCGCCCCGTCAGCCGCCGCCACGCGCGCGGGATGTCGCCGCGCTCCCACGTCACCAGGAACATGCTGGCGATGAACACCGAGCTGTACGTGCCCGTGGACACGCCGATGAGCAGCACCAGCAGGAAGTCGCGCATGCTCTCGCCGCCGAGGAGGATCAGCGCCAGGATGGCAAAGATCAGCGTCAGCGAGGTATTGAACGAACGGCCCATCGTCTGCAGCAGGCTGTGGTTCACCGCATCCGGGAAGCTGCGGATCGCGCCGCGCGCCACGTTCTCGCGTATGCGGTCGAACACGACGATGGAGTCGTGCACGGAAAAGCCGACGACGGTGAGCAGGCCGGTGATGAAGAACGTGTTGATCTCCGTCCCAAACACCTTCCCCAGGATGGAGAAGATGCCGATGACGAGCAGCACGTCGTGCACCAGCGCGATCACGGCCGATGCGCCATACCTGAACGAATTCGGCACATTGCGGAACGCCCACGAGATGTAGATGAGGATCGCCAGCGAGGCGAGACCGACGGCGATCGCCGCGTTCCGCGCGATATCCCGCGAGACGGCCGCGGATACTGAGGCGAACTCCGTGAACTGCGTCGTCGGCTGGCCCTGCGTGTCCAGGAACCCGCCGACCGCCTCTCTGATCCGCAGCTCGAGCTCCTCACGCTCGCTTGGCAGCGCCGGCCCGACCGGGGGCGTGGTGCTCGCGCCCTCGATCTCTTCCGTCCGCACCAGGAACTCGTCCTCGCCGGTCCGTTGCACGACGGCCTCGCCGTGCCCCAGCTCGTCGAGGATGTCACGGACATCGTCGGACGTCGTGGGCTGCGCGGCGTGGAACGAGAACGTCGTGCCGGACGTGAACTCGATCCCCGGCTTCAGCCGCGGCGGGATCATCAGCGAGATCACCCCCGGGACGAGGGCGATGATCGAGATCAGGTAAAACAGGTTCCGCCTGGAGACGAGGTCAAGCACGTTCCAGCCCCTCCGCCTCCGGCACGCCGCGCGTCGACATCGGCCGCCCGGCCTCCGGCTTGTCGTCCGTCCACAGCCACAGCGGCCGCGCGAGCGGCGTATGCACCGTCAGCCGCATGAACGTCCGCGTCACCGTGATCGCCGAGAACATGCTGACGACGACGCCGATCGCCAGGGTCAGCGCGAAGCCCTTGATCAGGCTCGACGCGAACGCGTTGCCCATCCACCAGAGGATGGCGCACGTGATCAGCGTCGAGATGTTGCTGTCGCGGATCGACGTCCAGGCGCGGTTGAACCCCGCTTCGAGCGACGGAATGAGGCTGCGGCCGTTCCGCAGCTCCTCCTTGGTGCGCTCGAAGATCAGGATATTCGCATCCACGGCCATGCCGACGGACAGCACGAACGCGGCGATGCCCGCGAGCGTCAGCGTCACCGGGCCGGAGCCAGGGATGCCGATCTTGAAGATCGCCAGCACGACGGCGGTGTAGACGACCAGCGCGCCGCTCGCCACCAGGCCGGGCAGGCGATAGTAGAGGATCATGAAGGCCATGATCACCAGCAGCGCCGCGATGCCCGCCTCCACCGAGTGCCGCACGGCCTCGTCGCCGAGCGACGCATCGATGTCTTGCTGCTGCACGATCGTCAGCGGCAGCGGGAAGGCGCCGTTGTTGAGGAACGTGCGCAGGCGCTTCGCCTCGTCGTGGCTGAGCCCCGTGATCGTGCCGCTGTCCTCGATGCGGTCGTTCACGACCGGCGCGATGATCTGGCCGTCGCTGCCCCGCACCGGCTCGCCGTCCAGGAACGTCGCCAGCGGCAAGCCGATGATGCGCTGCGTCAGCGAGCCGAAGACCTCGGCCCCGTCGTCCGTCATCTGGAACGAGAGGATCGGCGTCCCGAGCTGGTTGATGATGATCTGCGTGTCGCGCTTCAGGTACTGTCCGGTCATCACCACCGGCGCGCCGTTCAGCTCGCCCACGCCCGGCGTCCAGACCACCTGCTCCACGCTGGGCGGCGTCGCCGTGTACGTCGGCGTGATGCGCTCCAGCTCGCCGGAGGGGTTGCGCACGGCAATCGTGCCGGCGTCGTCCAGGTCGGGCTCGCAGGTGCCCGCCTTGTACAGCACCTCATAGCCCGGCGGGACGGTGGCGACCGGCTGCCCTGTCGCGTCGCCCTGGCCGCCCTGCTGCAGCGGCTCGCAGAACATCAGCACCGCCGGCCGCGTCACGTCCGCCGCAAGCTCGGAGCTCACGCCCGGCAGCTCGACGATGAGGCGGTCGTTACCGGAGCGGTATACCTGCGCCTCCGACACGCCGAACGGGTTGATGCGGCTCTCGATGATCTCCTTCGCCGCGTCGAGGCCGTCGTCGATGTCCTCCTCGCTGAGGTCGAGGCCGGCGACATCCGCCTGCATGACCGTGCGCGAGCCACCCTGGAGGTCCAGCCCCTTCGTCATGCCGCGGCAGTTGGCCGAATCCGTCTCCGTGTCGTCGGACTTGCACGGCAGGTCGACGCCGAGGATGGTGCTCGGCACGCCGCGCCCCGACGGCCAGTCGATGAAGTCGGGGAGATAGCGCTCCGGCTCGTCGGGCCAGACGGCATAGATCGCGCCGGCCGCGATCAGCACGATCGCCAGCGCGAACAGCCTGTCCCACCAGTTTCTCATGTCAGTTGCTCTCTTCCGTCTCGCGCAGCTTCACGGAATGTACGGTCTGCCCCGCCGCGACGCGCTGCTGGATGGCCGACGCCAGCGCGTGCACCTCGACGCCGTTGCCCAGGTCCAGCACGATCTGCACCGGCCCCGACTCCGGGATGTGGATCTCTTTCACCGTGCAGAGGAAGCCGGAGGTGGTGAGCACTTCGTCGCCCACCTGCAGCTCCTGGATGTCCTTCCGCTGCCGCTTCTGCTCTTGCTGCTGCGGCCGCAGGACGATCAGGTAGAACGCCAGGATGATCGCTAAGACCGCGATCGCGCCGATTTCAGCTTCGTTCAACGCCGTCCGCCTGCTTCTCGGGACTCTCCCGCCGGGCGATCCGTCGCGCCAGCGCCAGCGCTCCCTCTGTGTCCACTACCTCCCCCACCGCCTGCGCCTCGCGCACCGCCTCCAGCAGCCGCCCCACCAGCGGCCCCTCCCGTATCCCGAGGTGCTCCATGAGGTCGGTCCCCGTCAGGAGCCGAGGCGCACGCATGATAGCGGCCTGCTCGCGGGAGCGCACCAGCAGGCTGTTCATGTAGGCGGCGTGCCGCGACCACCCCTCCGGCGTCAGTCCAGAGCCCGCCGGCGGGAAGCCGCGTGAGGCGGCGGCGT
>DATMAH010000353.1:0-5183 GCA_035583735.1 Dehalococcoidia bacterium | reverse complement strand
CTGGCCGGCGCCGCTCTCGCCCTCGCCATCGGGCCACAGCTCGTCTCCGCATCTGCCGCTGAGGCAGCGGCCACGACCGATCCCGGCGTCAGCAGCGTTGTCGCCGGCCTCTCGATGCTGGCGGTCTACGTCGGCCTGCGCAGCCGCCGCCGGCGCTAGCGGCGCCCTCCGGCGGCCGGGTGCAAGCGGTCGAGCTCGCGCTGGACGGCGTGCAGGCGCTCGCCGGCGTCCTGGACGCCGCGCCGGTGGTCGCGGATCCAGCGCCAGCCGCACCAGCTCGCACACGCCGCCGCGACGATGACGGCCAGCACAATGCTGAACAGCCACGCTCCGAGCGTCAGCGCGGCCAGCGCGCCCACCAGAAACGCCGCGGCAGCGAGCAACACCTGGGCCACCGCCTCGGTGATGGACTGCCGGGTGCTGTGCGCGGAAACGTCATCCGGCGGCAGCGTGCGCTCGCCGGCACCGCGGCGCCGCAGGGGCAGCGGAGCTGGACGGACTGATGGTTCGGCCTCGGGGCGACTGGACATGGTTGGACCTCCGTGCGAATCGAAAGCCCCCACCTCGCCCGAGATGGGGGCTTAGGCTCCGAGCAGGTCCGGCAACCCGGCTGTCCTTGGCCTCGCGGCCGGAGGACCCGTGGCTTTGCGTCCCCGCCTTTCGGCGGGTTTGCCTTTTTCGGAGACGTATTCAGTTCGGTGCGCCGGTACCAGGCGTCATCCTCACAATCGGCGGGATCACAGAAATCTGTTGCCGGATTTCGGGAACCGCCGTGAGCTCGCCAGGAGGCGTCCGCAGGCAGGTTGCTAAGGTGAAAGCGACGGCCACCGCACTGCGAGACGACGAGGCCAGGAGGAGCTGACCCATCATGGAGCTGGGGATTACCACGTTCGCCGAGATGACGCCCGACCCGAAGACCGGCCGCACGGTCAGCGCCGAGGAGCGCCTGCGCGACCTCATGGAGGAGATCGAGCTGACAGACCAGGTGGGGCTGGACGTCTACGGCGTGGGGGAACACCACCGGCCGGACTTCGCCGTCTCCTCGCCGGCCGTCGTCCTCGGCGCCGCCGCCGTCAAGACGAAGCGCATCCGTCTGACGAGCGCCGTCTCTGTCCTCAGCTCCGACGACCCGGTCCGCGTGTTCCAGGACTTCGCCACCGTCGACCTCCTCTCCGGCGGCCGTGCGGAGATCATGGCCGGCCGCGGCTCCTTCATCGAGTCGTTTCCGCTGTTCGGCTACGACCTCCGCAACTACGATGAGCTGTTCGCCGAGAAGCTGGACCTGCTGCTGAAGGTGCGCGAACGCGTGCGCGTCACGTGGTCCGGCACGTGGCGCGCCCCCATCGACGGCCGCGGCGTCTACCCGCGCCCGGTGCAGGACCCGTTGCCCGTCTGGATCGCCGTCGGCGGCAGCGTCAACTCCGTCATCCGCGCCGGCACGCTCGGCCTGCCGCTGGCGCTGGCCATCATCGGCGGCGAGCCCGCGCGCTTCAAGCCGCTCGTCGACGTCTACCGGGAGTCGGCCCGACGCGCCGGACACGACCCGGCGACACTGCCCGTCTCCGTCCACTCGCACGGCTTCGTCGCCGACACGACGGAGGAGGCCATCGACACGTTCTACGCCCCCTACGCCTACGTGATGTCGCAGATCGGCCGCGAGCGCGGCTGGAGCGCGATGACGCGCGATCAGTTCGACGCCCTGCGTTCCCCGCGCGGCGCCCTCTACGTGGGGACGCCCGGGTACGTGGCTGAGAAGGTCAACGCCGTCTGCGAGCTGCTGGAGCTCGACCGCTTCCTGCTCCACGTCAGCGTCGGCACCATGCCGCACGCCGCCGTCATGCGCTCGATCGAGCTGTTCGGGACGAAGGTGGCCCCGGCCGTGCGCGCCGCACGCGGCGCGGCTGCCGCGGACACCGCGCCCGCGCGCTAGGTGCCGATGATCTCCCGCCCCGCGGCGATGACACGCGGCACAAGCGCCTCGTCACCGACGACCTCCGTGTAGATGCGCACGAGCGGCTCCGTGCCGCTGAAGCGCAGCAACAGCCACCCCTTGGCGCCCAGCGTGAAGCGGAAGCCGTCCGTGGTGTCCCGCGCCGTCACCGGGACGCCGGCGACGGTGTCCGGCCGCGCCTCCTCCGCGCGCTTCCAGATGCGGTCGCGGTCCTCCGGCTTCAGCGGCAGGTCCAGCCGGTCGTAGTAGTGCGGGCCGACCTTCGCGTACAGCTCCGCCAGCAGCTCGCTCGGCCGTTTCCCGGTGCGCGCCACGAAGTCGAGCATGTAGAGCCCGGCGAGGATGCCGTCGCGCTCCGGCACGTGGCCGCGGAAGCCGTATCCGCCGCTCTCCTCGCCGCCGATGAGCGCGTCCGTCGCCATCATCTTCGGCCCCAGGAACTTGAAGCCCACCTGCGTCTCGTGCACCGGCACGCCGTAGATCTCGCCCAGCCGCTGCACCATCGCCGTCGTCGTGACCGACTTCACGATCGGGCCGCGCTCGCCGCGCACCTCCAGCATGTAGTACGCCAACAGCCCGAACACCTGGAGCTGGTTGATGAATTCGCCATTCTCGTCGGCGATGCCCACGCGGTCGGCGTCCCCGTCCGTCGCGATGCCGACGTCGTAGGCGCCGCGGCGCATCTCCTCCTGCATCTCGCCCAGGTTGCGCGCGATCGGCTCGGGCGCGTGCATGCCTGGGAAGATGGGGTTCACGTAGCCGTGCAGCTCGGTCACGCGCGTCGACCCGCCGTCCAGCAGCGCGCCGAAGTAGCCGGCGCCCGTGCCGTACATCGCGTCGTAGCAGATCCTCAGCCCGGCCGACTTGAGCGCGCCCAGGTCGACGAGCCGCGCGAGCTGCGCCAGGTACGGCGCGCGCGGGTCGAAGGTCTCGACCAGGCCGCCGCGCTTCGCGTCCGCGATATCCATGCGCGGCAGCACGCGGCCGACAGCGTCCGGCAACCGCTGCTCCAGCTCCGCCACCACCTCCGGAGAGGCGCTGCCGCCGTACTCTGGCTTGTACTTGAAGCCGTTCCAGCGCCACGGGTTGTGGCTGGCGGTGATGACGACGCCACCGCCCGCGGCCTTGTCGATGATCGAGTAACTGACGACGGGCGTGGGGCACAGCCTGTCGCTCAGCCACACCTTGATGCCCTCCGCGGCCGCCACCTCCGCCACCGCCGCCGCGAAGTCGGCGGACGCGAAGCGGGCGTCGTAGCCGACGATCAGGCCGCGCCCCGCCAGGCCGTGGGCCTTCAGGTACTGGCAGGCGCTGTAGGCGCAGGCGCGCACGTTCTCGAACGTGTAGTCCTCGGCGATGATGGCACGCCATCCGTCCGTCCCGAACTTGATCTGGGTCGGCGGGCGCATCTCGAGCGGCATGTCGGCAGGCCTCCTGTGTCCGGGACGGGGCCTCCGCGCCCCGTGCTCCGCAGGGTGCCGAGAAGCGCGCATTAGGGCAATCGGCGCGGGCTCACGGTGGCGGCGAAATCGCGTCCGGCACGAAGAGGGGCTCCCCGTGCCGCCCGGCGCCGAACTGGCGGATGATCTCCTGACCCTCTGGGCCAGTGACGAACGCCGCCCAGGCGCGCGCGCCCGTGACGTTCACGCCGGGATGGCGCTGCGGGTTGACCACCATGACGTGATAGCGGTTGAGGAGCAGCGTGTCGTCGCGGTCGAACACGCGCAGCAACTCGACGCTGTCGCCGGCGGCGAGAAACGTGGCGATGTCGGCCAGCGCATACGCGCGCTGCTGACTCGCGACCTGCAGCGTCGCGGCCTGGCCCTGCCCGGTCTCGGCGTACCAGTCCTCGCCCGACGGGTCGGCGCCGGCCGCCGCCCACAGGGCAAGCTCCGCCACGTGCGTGCCGGACTCGTCGCCCCGGCTCACGAAGGCGCTGCCCGAGCGCGCGATCGCCGCGAACGCCTCCGCCGCTGTCGCCGCTCCAGCAACTCCTGCCGGATCATCGAACGGCCCGACGATGACGAACCGGTTGTGCATCACTGGCGCCCGCTCGATGACGTCGCCCGTCCGCACCAGCTCCGCTTCGGCATTGGGGGAGTGCGTGAGCAGCACGTCGACATCGCCCCGGCGCGCGTTCTCGAGCGCCTGGCCGCTGCCGCCGGAGATCAGCTTCACCTCGTACCCCGTGCGCTCCTCGAACGCGGGCACCAGGACATCCAGCAGGCCGCTATCCTCCGTGCTCGTCGTGCTCGCCAGCAGCAGCTCGCGCTGCCCGCTCGCGCTGTCACCGCAGGCGACGGCGACGGGCGCAAGCATCGAAACGGCCACCAGCACGACCAACGCAAACCGAGACATCACCGGCAGTGTGATCGCGCCGTCGCGGTGCGTACAGCTAACGGGCACAGACTGCTGACGGCGCGCCCTTCGACAACCGCGGACAGCTGTCGACTGTCAACTGTGAACTGAGAACTGTGAACCTCAGTAGTCCGGCAGTCCTCCGCCCGGAGGCTGCGTCTGCTCCTCGAAGAGCCGCCGATTGCGCTCCTCCAGCAGCTCCAGCGCCCGGCGCGCCTCCTCCTCCGAGTACTCGCGCTCGATGCCGCTCAGCGCCTCGTCCAGCTCCTCCTGCAGCTCCTGGTCGGAGAGTTCGCGCGGGTCGCGCGGCTGCGGCTGCTGCGGCCCAGGCGTCCCGCCGGGCTCGGGCGTACCAGCCGGCTCTGCGGTGCCTCCCGGCGATGAGCCCGGATCGCCCGCGCCCGGCGATGGCTGCGGCGTCGTCAGGATCGAACCCGGGGGCGGCGTCTCCGGCGCGAGCGTGGGCGTGGGGCTGGGCGTCGGACGCAGCAGCTTCAGGATCACTTCCAGGTTGTGCTTCGCCTGCTGGTCGTCCGGGTCGGCCAGCAGCGACCGCTTGAATGCCTCGTACGCCTCCTGCAACTGGCCGTCCGCCGCGAAGTGCTTGCCCAGCGCGTACTCGATCGCGCCGGCCAGCTCCTCCTCCACCGGGAACGCCTTCCGCAGCTCCTCGATGGCGGCGGCGTAATCGCCCTGCTGGTGCAGCGCGTTGGCGGCGTTGTGGAATGCCTCGTCGCGCTCCGGCGCCATCGCCTGCGCCGTGCGGTACAGCTCGAGCGCGGCCGGGTAGTCGCCGGCGGCGTACTGCTGGTTGCCGCGGCGGTTGACGTCGGCGACGCTCGTGGCGCAGACCGCCGCCACCAGCGCGCCCGCG
>DATMAH010000352.1:0-8364 GCA_035583735.1 Dehalococcoidia bacterium | reverse complement strand
GAAGTACGAGGCGAGCGGCGCCGCCGCCACGAGCCGCGCCGCCGACAATGCGCCCATGCCCGGGATGCCGGCGATGTTATCGGACGGGTCGCCGATCATCGTCCGGTAGTCCAGAAACCGCTCGCGCGGAAACTCCACGCGCTCGCCTGAAGACGTCTTCGGCGCGATCGCCTCCATCAGCGTCGCTTCGGTGATCACCAGCTTCTTCACCGGCGCATAGACCGTCACGTTCGGCCCCAGGAGCTGCAGGAAGTCGCGGTCCGTCGAGACGATGCGTACCGCGCGCCGCTTGTTGCGCTGCGTCAGCCCGGCGATCAGGTCGTCCGCCTCGACGTCCTTGCCACGCAGCACCGCCACGGGCAGCATCGCTGCCGCCATCGCCTCGAACTCCGCCACGGCGGCGAGAATCGTCGGCTCGTTCTGCACGAACTTCGGGTCGCCCTCGCGGCCGGTCTGGTACGGCGGGTAGAGCTGCCGTCGCCGCAGCGGGCGCCCCTCGTCGAAGCAGATGGCGACGTCCGTCAGCCGCTGCGTGGCGTCCGACCCTGGCGGCTCGCCCCCACGGGCGATTGTCCCGAGCACGCCGCCGATGAGCCCCAGCATGGCGACGCGGCGTCGGCGCTCCTCGTCCTCCGGCTTCATCGCCCGTTCCAGCGCGTAGTAGCCCGCCCACGCCAGGTTGTTCCCATCGAGGATCAGCAGCATCGCCTGATTCTGCGCGACCGCCCCTACTCGCGCCAGACGCTGCTTCCGGGGACGGCATCCTGTCACGTCAGGGTGTTCGCGCATTAACGCCGCCGCCACACACGGATATGCATACTGGATGCGCATGCTCGAACCAGCGCCCGCACGCCTGCCGGCCCGCGCACTCCACTCATGAGCGGCGACGACTTCGCCCGGCTCCGGGTGCTCGCCGGCCTCTACGGCGTCGAGCCGCGCTACACCGACATCACCGGGATGGAGCGGCAGGCGTCGCCCGAAGCGCTCACGGCGGTGCTGCGGTCGCTCGGCGCCGCGCTCCACTCGCCCGCCGCCGCCACCGACGCCATACGCGCTCGGCGCGTCGAGCTCGCGAGCCGCATCATCGAGCCGGTCATCGTCGCCTGGGACGGCAGTGCGCCGGTGCAGGAGATGCGGCTCCCCGCATCGCTCGCCAGCGGCCACGCCGACCTCGCGCTTGATGTCGAGGGCATCGGCACGCGCCGCGCTCGCGTTGACGTCGCGGCGGGGTCCGTCGAGCACGACGTGGTCGAAGGTGAGGCGTTCGTGCGCCGCAAGTTCCGCCTGCCGGACGGCTTGCCGCACGGCTATCACCCGCTGCACGTCGAAGCCGGCGGCCTGCGCGCGGAGTCGCTCGTGATATCGGCGCCGCCGCAGGCGTACGGCGCTCGTGACGCCGCCGGCGCCCGCGACTGGGGCATCTTCGTCCCGCTGTACGCCCTCCGCACGTCGCGTTCACCGCTTTGCGCGGACCTCACCGATCTCGCGCGGCTGCTGGAGTGGCTGCACGGGCGCGGCGGCTCCGTCGCCGCCACGCTGCCGCTGCTCGCCTCGTTCCATCAGTACGGCATCGACGCGAGCCCCTACGCGCCCGTCAGCCGTCTCTTCTGGAACGAGCAGTACCTTGATGTGACCGCCGCGCCGGAGTACGCGCGATGCGAGCAGGCACTGCCCGATCCGGGCAACGGACCCGAGGTGGCTAATGCGGCATCCACGGCTCTCGTCGACCACGTTGCGATCATGGCGGCGAAGCGTCCCGTCATCGAGGCGCTCGCCGCCTGCGCCGATGCGACGGAACTCGCCCGATTCGCCGCCGCGCAGCCCCGCGCGCTCGACTATGCGATGTTCCGCGCGGCGTGCGAAC
Organism: Dehalococcoidia bacterium; assembly: GCA_035583735.1. Taxonomy (GTDB): domain Bacteria; phylum Chloroflexota; class Dehalococcoidia; order DSTF01; family JACRBR01; genus DATMAH01. The sequence goes on along the minus strand of DATMAH010000352.1, from coordinate 6,500 downwards.
GCCACGGCCGCCCGTGGACGGCATGGCCCGCGGCCATGCGTGACGGCCGCATCGGTGACGGCGACGTCAGCCCGGACGCCGTGCGCTATCACCTCTACGCGCAGATGCTCACGTCGCGCCAGATGGACCAGCTCGCCGGGCGCGCGCGCGAGCGCGGACAGCACGTCTACCTTGACCTGCCGCTAGGCGTCCACATGCACGGCTACGACGCATGGCGCGAGCGCGGCTGGTTCGCCCAGGGCGTCACCAGTGGCGCGCCGCCCGACGGCTTCTTCACCCAGGGCCAGGATTGGGGCTTCGCGCCGCCGCACCCGGAGCGCATCCGCGAAAGCGGCTACGGCTACATGCGTGAGTACCTTCGCGCCCACCTCACGCGCGCGACGCTCCTTCGCCTCGACCACGTGATGGGGCTGCACCGCCTCTTCTGGGTGCCCGAGGGGTTCCCCGCCACGGAGGGCGTCTACGTCTCGTACCGGTCTGCCGAGCAGTACGCCGTGCACTGCCTCGAGTCGCAGCGCGCGGGCGCCAGGCTCGTCGGCGAGAACCTCGGCACCGTGCCGCCGTACGTCAACGAGGCGCTCCGCGAACGCGGCTTCCTCCGCATGTACGTCGCCCAGTTCGAGGTCTCCGGCGACCCGCAGCGCGCCCTCCCGGAGCCGGCCGCCGACTCCGTCGCCAGCCTCAACACCCACGACGTGCCCCCGTTCGCCGCCTTCTGGCACGACGCCGACCTCTCCTTGCGGCTAAACTTAGGCTTCGCCGTCGAATCTGACGCCGCGCGTCAACGGGAAGCACGCGCCCCGGTGCGCGAAGCCCTCATCGCCTTCCTGCGGCGCGAGGGCTGGCTCGGCGAACCGGCTTCCGCGCACGATATCCTCAGGGCGTGGCTGTCGTTCCTCGCGGCCAGCCCCGCGCGCTTCGTGCTCGCGAACCTGGAAGACCTCTGGCTCGAGGAGGAGCAGCAGAATATGCCCGGCACCATCCACGAGTACCCCAACTGGCGCCGCCGCGCCCGCCTCAGCTTCGAGGAGTTCGCCGGCGACCCGGCCGTCGCTGACCTGCTCGCCGCCATCGACCGCCTGCGCCGCGACGGGAGCCGATCATGACGCAGCGCGTAGGCAACCGCGGCGTCCGCCCGGACGGCGCCAGAGACCGGCCGCCGTCCTTCTCACTCCTTGGCGACGATGACCTGCACCTCTTCAACGAGGGCAGCCACGTCCGCCTCTACCAGAAGCTGGGCGCCCACCCCGTCGTCGCTGACGGAGTGGCCGGCACCTGCTTCGCCGTCTGGGCGCCGGACGCGCGCGCCGTGCACGTCATCGGCGACTTCAACGGCTGGAGCCGGACGGCGCATCCACTCCATCCGCGCGCATCGTCCGGCATCTGGGAGGGCTTCATCCCCGGCGTCGGCGAAGGAGCCTTGTACAAGTACCGCATCACCTCGCGCCACGGCGCATACCAGGTCGACAAGGCGGACCCCGTCGGCTTCCGCCATGAGGTGCCGCCGAAGACGGCCTCCGTCGTAACGTCGCTCGACTACGACTGGCAGGACGCGGAGTGGATGGCCCAGCGCCGCGCCCGCAACGCGCTCGACGCGCCGATCTCCATCTACGAAGTGCACCTCGGCTCGTGGCGCCGGAAGCCGGACGAGGGGTTCTACTCGCTCTCGTACCGGGAGATGGCGGAGCAACTGCCGGCCTACGTCCGGGAGCAGGGCTTCACACACGTCGAGTTCCTTCCCGTGATGGAGCATCCCTTCTTCGGGTCCTGGGGCTACCAGACCACCGGCTACTTCGCGCCCTCAAGCCGCTACGGCGACCCGCAGGACCTGATGCACCTGATCGACCGGCTCCACCAGCACGGCATCGGCGTCATCCTCGACTGGGTGCCGTCGCACTTCCCGTCCGACGAGCACGGCCTCGCCTATTTCGACGGCACGCACCTCTACGAGCATGCCGACCCACGCAAGGGCTTCCACCCGGACTGGAACAGCTACATCTTCAACTACGGGCGCAACGAGGTCCGCAGCTTCCTGCTCAGCAGCGCGCTCTACTGGCTGGACCGCTACCACGCCGACGGCCTGCGCGTCGACGCCGTCGCCTCCATGCTCTACCTCGACTACTCCCGTAAGGAAGGCGAGTGGATCCCGAACGAGTTCGGCGGCCGCGAGAACCTCGACGCCGTCTCCTTCCTCCGCCGCCTGAACGAGGAAGCGTTCCGCCACTACCCGGACGTCCAGACCTACGCCGAGGAGTCCACCGCCTGGCCGATGGTCTCGCGCCCCACGTACCTGGGCGGCCTGGGCTTCGGGCTGAAGTGGGACATGGGCTGGATGCACGACACGCTCAAGTACATGGAGCGCGATCCAATCCACCGCCACTACCACCACAACGAGATGACGTTCCGCATGGTCTACGCCTTCAATGAGAATTTCGTGCTGCCCCTCTCGCACGACGAGGTCGTGCACGGCAAGGGCTCGCTGCTCGCGAAGATGCCCGGCGACGACTGGCAGAAGTTCGCCAACCTCCGGCTCCTCTACGCCTACATGTTCGCCCAGCCCGGCAAGAAGCTCCTCTTCATGGGCGACGAGATCGCGCAGCGCGACGAGTGGCGGCACGACGCGGCGCTCGCGTGGGACTTGCTCGACTACGCCCCGCACGCCGGCGCGCAGCGGCTGGTGCGCGACCTCAACGCCGTCTACCGGGCCGAACCGGCGCTCCACCGCGGCGACTGTGACCCCGCCGGCTTCGAGTGGATCGACGCGAACGACGCGGCGAACAGCGTGCTCACGTTCCTGCGCCGCGCGCCTGATGGCGATGGGCACGTCGTCGCCGCGCTCAACTTCACGCCGGTGCCGCGCGTCGCCTATCGCATCGGCGTGCCCGAAGCGGGACACTACGCCGAGACCATCAACACGGACGGGGCGATCTACGGCGGCTCCGGCATCGGCAGCGCAACCGGGTATGACGCTGAAGCGGTCGCGCACCACGGGCGTCCGTACTCCGTCTCGGTGACCCTGCCGCCGCTCGGGGCCGTCTACCTGCGGCCCAGCGGCTAGCGCGCGCGGAAGCGGCGCGCCGGGACCGATTCGAAGGGAAAGGCATCGCTTGGAACGCTACGTCTGCGTCCACGGACACTTCTACCAGCCGCCGCGCGAGAACCCCTGGCTCGAGGCCATCGAGCAGCAGGACTCCGCCTATCCCTACCACGACTGGAACGAGCGCATCACGGCCGAGTCCTACGCGCCGAACGGCGCATCGCGCATCCTCGACGCCAACGGGCGCATCGCCAAGATCGTCAACAACTACGCCCGCATGAGCTTCAACATGGGCCCGACGCTGCTGGCGTGGATGCAGGAGCGCGCGCCCGCCGCCTACGCGCGGGTGGTCGAGGCGGACCGCGAGAGCGCCCTGCGCTTCTCCGGCCATGGCTCGGCGATGGCGCAGAACTACGGCCACCTGATCATGCCCCTCGCGAACTCGCGCGATAAGCGCACCCAGGTGGTCTGGGGCGTGCGCGACTTCGAGCATCGCTTCGGCCGCAAGCCCGAGGGCATGTGGCTCGCCGAGACCGCCGTCGACATCGAATCGCTCGACCTCCTCGCCGAGCACGGCGTCCGCTTCACGGTGCTGGCGCCCGGGCAGGCGAGCCGCGTGCGCCGCATCGGCTCGCGCACCTGGAAGGACGTCAGCGGTGGCCGCATCGACCCCACGCGCGCGTACGTCCAGCGCCTGCCATCCGGCCGCAGCATCGCGCTCTTCTTCTACGACGGCCCCATCTCGCATGGCATCGCCTTCGAGGGGCTCTTGCGAAGCGGGGAGGCGTTCGCGTCACGTCTCATCACTGGCTTCTCGGACCAGCGGACGTGGCCACAGCTCGTGAACGTCGCCACTGACGGCGAGACCTACGGCCACCATCACCGCTTCGGCGATATGGCGCTCGCCTACGCCCTCGAGCACATCGAGCACGGCGATGCCGCCCGCCTCACCAACTACGCGGAGTTCCTCGAACGCCATCCGCCCGACCACCAGGTGGACATCTTCGAGAACACGTCGTGGAGCTGCGCCCACGGCGTCGAGCGCTGGCGCAGCGACTGCGGCTGCAACACCGGCATGCGGCCGGAGTGGCACCAGGGCTGGCGCCGGCCGCTTCGCGACGCCCTTGATTGGCTGCGCGATACGCTGGCGCCGCTCTACCACGAGCGCGCGGCGTCGTTCTTCCAGGACCCCTGGAAGGCGCGCGACGACTACATCGACGTCATCCTCAACCGCGACCGCGACAACGTCGACGCGTTCTTCGCCCGCCACGACACGCACGCCCTCGGCGAAGACGAGCGCATCGAGGCCCTCAAGCTGCTCGAACTCCAGCGCCACGCGATGCTCATGTACACGAGCTGCGGCTGGTTCTTCGACGAGCTCTCCGGCATCGAGACCGTGCAGGTGATCCAGTACGCGGGCCGCACCGTGCAGCTCGCCGCGCAGCTCTTCGGCCCGCACTTCGAGGCGGAGTTCGTGCGCCGTCTCGCAGCCGCGAAGAGCAATATCGCCGAGTACGGCGACGGCGCGCGCATCTACGATCGGTTCGTGAAGCCGGCGGTGCTGGACCTGCCGAGCGTCGGCGCCCACTACGCCGTCAGCTCGCTCTTCGAACCGTACGCGGAGCACTCCAGCGTCTACTGCTACGACGTCGCCCGCGACGACTACCACGTCTTCGAGTCCGGACGCTCCCGCGCCGCCGTCGGCCGCGCACGCGTCCGCTCCCGCATCACCGGCGAGTCGCAGCCGATCGCCTTCGGCGTCCTGCACTTCGGCGACCACAACCTCAACGGCGGTGTCTCCATCGACCTCGGCGACGAGCACTACGCCCAGCTTGTCGCGCAGACGCACGAGGCGATGGACCGCGCCGACCTGTCGGCAGTCGTCCGCGTGCTCGACGAGCATTTCTCCGGCCTCACGTACTCGCTGAAGTCGCTGTTCCGCGACGAGCAGCGCAAGGTGCTGCGACTCGTGCTCGAGCCGCTCATGGCGGAAGCCGAGACCCTGTACCGCGAGTTCTACGAGCGCAACGCGCCGCTCATGCGCGCGATCACGGAGTTCGGGTCGCCGGTCCCGCGCCGCTTCCTCGCCGCGGCGCAGGTCGCGCTGGACGTGGAGCTGGAGCGCGCGGCCCGCCGCGACGAGATCGACGCCGAGCGCTTCCGGGGCCTGCTGCAAGAGGCAGCCACCGCGGGCGTCCGCGTCGACGAAGAGGGTCTCGGGTTCGCGCTGCAGGAGACGGTGCTCCGGCTCGCGCGGCAGGCGCAGCAGCGCCCGGACGATACGGAGGCGCTTTCACGCTGGCGCGACGCAGCCTGCCTCGCTTCGTCCCTCGCGCTGAAGATCGACCTCTGGAGCGCCCAGAACGTGTACTGGGAGATGCTCCAGGAGTGGTATCCCGAGCGCCTCGCGCGGGCCGAGCGGGGGGACGCGGACGCCGCGGCCGCTCGCGACATCTTCGTGCGCCTCGGCGACTGCCTGAACGTCAGCGTCTCTCAGCCGGTCGAGGTGTAGGTGCAGCGCGAGCACCCTGGCGACGGCTTCACCGCCGCGGCGGAACTCCTCCGCTCGCGCCGCCGCATCCCCGTCGCCACCTACCGGCTGCAGTTCGGCTCCGCCTTCACCTTCAACGACGCCCGCCGCATCGTGCCCTACCTCGCATCCCTGGGGATCAGCCACGTCTACGCGTCCCCCATCCTCAAGTCCGGCCCCGGCGGACACGGCTACGACATCTGCGATCACTCTGCGCTCGATCCCGCCATCGGGACCGATGCCGACTTCGGCGCCTTCGTCGATGCGCTGCACGCGCACGCCATGGGGCTGATCCTCGACGTCGTCCCCAACCACATGGGCATCGCCACCGAATGCAACCGCTGGTGGATGGACGTCCTCGAGCACGGCCCGTCCTCGCCCTACGCGCGATTCTTCGACATCGACTGGCATCCGGCCACCGCCGCCTTCCACGACAAGGTGCTGCTCCCCATCCTGGAGGACCAGTACGGGCGCGTGCTGGAAGCCGGCCTTCTGCGCCTCGTCTTCGGCGACGCCGGCTTCCGCATCCGCTACCACGACCGCACGCTGCCCGTCGCGCCGCGCACCTGGACGCTCGTGCTCGCGCTCCACCTCGACAGCCTCCTGCAGGACCCAGGCGCCGATGACCCTCATGTGCTCGAGCTGCAGAGCATCATGACCGCCATCAGCCACCTGCCGCCCCGCAACGAGGCCGACCAGGACCGAATTGCCGAAGGACGCCGGGAGGCAGATGTCATCCGGCGGCGCGTCGCCGGCGTCTACGCGGCGAGCATGGACGTGCGTGCGGCCATCGATCGCGCCGTCCGCGCTATCAACGGCCGCGCTGGGGAGCCTGAATCGTTCGAGCGGCTCGACGCGCTGCTGGACGCGCAGGCGTACCGCCCCGCGTACTGGCGCGTGGCGAGCGAAGAGATCAACTACCGGCGCTTCTTC
>DATMAH010000351.1:0-8467 GCA_035583735.1 Dehalococcoidia bacterium | reverse complement strand
CGCCGACGGGGCGGGCGTACTTCGAGTGGACGCGCCACATCGTGATCGGCACGGAGCCGGGCGAAGTCGCGCAGCGGATTGGCCCAGGAGGTAGCGCATGAACGCGGATGTCGCGATCATCGGCGGCGGGATGTCGGGCCTGGCGACGGGCGCGCTGCTGGGGAAGGCGGGCAAGCGCGTGGTGGTGCTGGAGCGCGGCAATCAGGTCGGTGGGCGCGCCTACACGTACGAGGAGAAGGGGTTCACGCTGAACTACGGCCCGCACGCGCTCTACCGCCCGACGACCGGCCCCTACGGCGAGATCATGCGGCGGCTGGAGCTGCCCGCGCCCGAGTACGGCCAGCCGGACCCGGCGCGGTCCTTCTGGTCGGACCGCGACCGCTTCGCCTCGCTGGGCTCGCGGGCGCACCAGGCGATGACGACGAAGCTCTTCTCCATCGGCAGCCGCATCGAATTCGCGAAGTTGATGCTGGCGCTGCGTGGCGAGAAGCCGGGGCGGCTGGGCGACCAGACGTGGGGCGAGTGGCTGTCGTCGAAGACGAATGACGACGCCGTGCGCCGGTTCGCGCTGGCGCTCGCCTGCGTGAACACCTACGGCCATCCGTCGGCGGACCTTTCGGCGCGCTGGCTGATCTCGCACTTCCAGCGCAACCTCTGGGCGAAGGACTACGTCGGCTACATGTCCGGCGGCTGGCGCTCGATGTACGAGGCGTTCGCGTCGGCGATCGAGTCGTCCGGCGGCGCCGTCGTCACCGGCGCCCGCGTCGACGTGCTGGAGCAGGACGCGGACGGGCGCATCATCGCCGCGGCGACGCCGGTGGGGCGCTACGAGGCGGACGCCTTCGTTTCCACGCTGCCGCCGCAGCAGGCGCCGGCACTGGCGAGCGACGGCTCACCGCTGGCGGCCGAGCTGGGGCAGTGGGCGACGCTGGTGGACGTGCGCGCGCACTGCATCGACCTGGGCTTCTCGCGCAGCCTGCGCGATGACCTGACGTTCGTGTTCGATGTCGAGCGCGACCTGTACTACAGCCTGCACTCGGAAGTGACGCCCGACCTGGCGCCCGCCGGCGGCCAGCTCATGCACGCCATGGCGTACCTCTCGGCCGGGGACGCGGCCGACGAGTCGCGCATCCAGCGCCGTCACGAGGAGCTGGTCTCCGGCCTCGACCGCTTCTTCCCGGGCTGGCGCGACGCGGTGGTGGTGGAGCGCACGCTGCACAACGCGCAGATCTCGTCGGCGCGGCGCACGCCGGAGCAGATCAAGCGGCTGGTGCCGCTGCGGTCGTCGGTGGCGGAGAACCTCTACTTCGCGACGGACGCGCGCGACATCCCGTACAACCTGTCAGAAGTGGTGTTCGCGGCGGCGCTGGAGGTGGCGGACGCGATCGCGTCGCGAGCACCGGCGCGAACGGCGAAGGCGGGGGTTGCGTAAGGCAGGGCCGGCCCCCGGGGCGGAAGCCGTCACGCTAGATGCGTGCGCGCTACTGGAGCGCCCGCGCGGGAGCGGCCGCCCGGCGGAAGAGCCACGCGGCCAGCAGCCAGAGGCCGGTGAACAGGACCGTCAGTCCGGCGACGTCCGCGGGCCAGTTCGGGTCCGCGTCTCCCATCCGTCCGGCGATGGCGATGACGCCGACGGCCGCCTGCACGACGGCCGTAGCGACGAACGCGCGCATCATCCCGTCCGCACGAACACGCCCGGCGATACTGCCGACGACCGCGACGGCCAGCACGGCGCCGAACATCAGGTTGGCGTCGTTGTTCTCGGTGCCGATGATGCCGACCGCGCCCGTGACCCAGACGAGGAGCAACGCGGTGCCGACGGCCACGGCCGCGCCCGCCCGATAGGCGCTGTCGCGCGTCATCCGCACCGTCAGCTCGAGAAGGAGCAGCCCGGCGCTCAGCGCGACGGCGACGAAGATGAAGTCGAAGACGGTCCAGTCGACCTCTTCGGTGAACTGCATCGCCACCAGTGGTGCCAGCAGGACCGCGGGGATCGCCGCCCAGGCGGCGACTCTCCAGCGCTTCCAGTTTGTGCCGTGGCTCGTGATTCCCGTCATCGCAGTTTCCTCCGCACGCTCCCCCGCACCGGGTGACGCCCGTACGTTAGCCGGTGCGGGAGACGCGGCGCGAGAGGAACTTCGCGCCATCATGCGGGCGGCGGATGGCGCGTGACGAAGGACGCTGGACGAACGGCGCCGCTAGTCGAACATGAGGACGGTGCGCGCGACCTCGCCGGCCTTCATGGCGCGGAAGGCTTCGTTGACGTCCTCCAGGCGCCCCTTGCGGCTGACCATCTCGTCGAGCTTGAGGCGGCCCTGCATGTAGAGATCGATGTAGCGCGGCATGTCGACGCGGAAGCGGTTGGAGCCCATCGTGCTGCCCTGCAGCTTCTTCTCGCGCAGGAACTCCCATCCGTCGACTTCCACCTTCTGGCCGATGGGGATCATGCCGATGATGGTGGCCGTCCCGCCCGGCGCAAGCGAGCGGAATGCCTGCTCGGCCGTCACCTTCAGGCCGACGGCCTCGAACGCGTACTCGACGCCTCCGCCCGTGATCTCCAGCACTGACATCGCGGCGTCCTTCGACGACGCGTCGACGACGTGCGTGGCGCCGAGCTGGCGGGCCATCGCCAGTTTATTCTCCACCGCGTCGACGGCGATGATCATGCGCGCGCCGGCGATGTATGCGCCCTGGATCGCCGCAAGGCCGACGCCGCCGCAGCCGAAGACGGCGACGGACGAGCCGGCGGGCACCTTCGCCGTGTTCAGCACTGCGCCGACGCCTGTGGTGACGCCGCAACCGATCAACGCTGCCTTGTCGAGCGGCATGTCGTCGCGGATCTTCACCACGGAGTTCTCGTGCAGCAGCATCTGCTCGGCGTACGCGCCGAGGTTCAGCCCCTGGTGCACGGGCGTGCCGTCCTGGGAGATGCGCGGCCGGTCGCCCGGGCCGCGTTTGGTGTCCGGGTTGGAGCAGAGCGACATGCGGCCGGTGAGGCAGTAGTCGCACGTCCCGCAGAACACCGAGAGACAGGCGATCACGTGGTCGCCCGGCTTCACGTACGTCACCTGCTCGCCGACGGCTTCGACGATGCCGGCCGGCTCGTGGCCGAGCACGGCGGGCGCCGCCATCGGGTAGAGGCCGTCGACGAAGTGGAGGTCGCTGTGGCAGACGCCGACGGCGACCGTCTTCACCAGCACTTCGCGCGGTCCCGGCTTATCGAGCTGCACGTCTTCGATCGTCAGGGGCTGGTTCGCCCCGCGAAACACCGCCGCTTTCACCATGCTGCTCTCTCCTTGTGTGGTGACAGTCCTGCCGAAAGCCAATCATAAACGCGCCGGCGGCCAGGCGGCAGCGCGATCCATACACTCTGACGTAACGTCGCGGCATAACGCAATTGTCTATGCGTCTACGCGCTATGTTGATCGTGCTGTGGCGAAGAGGGCGTCGACGAGCGGCAACATAATTTGTGCTCATCTTTACCGGTTACCGGTATCGCGCGGCGAGGGACGCGCCTACAATGCGCGCACGTCCTGGTGTGGCATCCCCGCCACCATAAACCGAACGAGACAACCGAATAGTGAAGTACCCGATCACCGCCACTGCGGACGGGTATGCCCTGCGCCTGCCGCGCATCGCCACGCTGAGCCTGAGCAGCGTTTGGCGTCTCATCGCGCGTCACTGGGGCCTGCTCGCCGCGCTTACCATCGCTCTCGGCCTCCATGCGCCGACGCTCGCCTACTACTTTGACGGCGACGACTTTGTCGTGCTCGGAAACGCCGAGTACCTGGGAGGGCGCTCCTACATCATCGATACGTTCCTGATGCGGGACATCGTGCCGAACTGGCGCCCGCTCTCCGGCGTGTACTACGCGGTGCAGTGGGAGGTCTTTGGCCTCAACCCGTGGATGTGGCGGAGCGTCAATCTCGCGCTGCACCTCGGCTCGATGGCGCTGCTATACGCGCTGATGCTGCGCGTCTCGCGCCGGCCCGCGGCCGGGGCCATCGCCGCGCTCATCTTCGGCGTCTCCGGCGCGCACTTCGATACGGTCACGTACATCACCGCGTTCCCGCATGTCGCCGGCACGTTCCTGACGCTGGCCTCGCTGCTCGCCATCATCGCCTACGCGCAGGACGGCGAGCGCCGGCCGCTGCTGTACGGCGCCAGCTTCGTGTTCTTCCTGCTCGCCTTCCTCACGAACGAGGGCTCCTTCGTGTATGCGCCGGTGATCGTGCTGGCGTACGTGCTGTTCTCGCGCCGCTGGCGCCACGCGCCGTGGCGCGTGATCGCGCACGGGGCGCCGTATGCGATGGTGGCCGCCGGCTGGCTCGCCTTCTACCAGACGTGCTCCTGCGAGCAGGTGAAGTGGGACGACTTCTACTGGGGCGACCACGTCATCCGCAACTACACGGTCTATCTCTCCTGGATCGTCTTCCCGGCGCAGATGGTGCCGCTATCACCGGACGCGCTGCGCATCGGCATCGCCGTCGTCGTCGCGCTGGGGCTGATCGCGGCGCTCGTCATCGGCCCGAACGTGGCGCGGGTTGCGGCCGTCGGCGTCGTGCTGGCGCTGCTGCCGTTCGCGCCCGTCGCCATCTGGACGGCGTCGCGTTATACGTACGCCGCCGTCGCCTTCTTCGCGCCCATCGCCGCGCTGGCCGTCTACGCCGCCTACGACCGCGTGCGCCGGGCCCATGACCTGTTGCGCATTCCGGCGACGGTGCTGGGCATCGTGTTCGTCGCGACGGTCGCAGGCCTGTATTCGTGGCAGACGCATGCGCAGCACGTGCGTTCCGGCGAGGGCACGGAGCGCTGGCATCTCCTGGTGCGGGAGATGGAGCGCAACTATCCGGATGTCCCGCCTGGCACCACGGTCTGGATCGTCGATGGACCGTGGACGAACCCGATGGAGCAGTACACGTGGGTGCCGTCGGTGGCGCGCGCGATCTACGGCGACGCGGCGGCCTTCAACCTGACGCGCGACGCCTTCCAGCAACAGCACGTCGACCCGGAGCGCGCGCTCTTCCTCGAATGGCACGATGGAGAGCTGCGGCCCGTCGCGCCCCAGCAACTGCTCACTTCCGATCGCTGACCGCCGCCGTGCGCGACGCGACGCGGGCGGATGCGTACCTGAGGACGCATCCGCCTGCCGTCCGTCAGGCCTCCTCGCCGGCGAGGCGCGCGTGTGCGACGGCGATCGCCCCCAGCGCGGCCGAACGCTCGCCGAGCTCGCCCTCGATGATCTGCGCGTCGTCCCACGACTGGACGAAGGTGCGCTGGCGTGCCGTCTCGCGGGCCGGCCCGAGCAGGTCTTCCCCGATGTTGATCAGTCCGCCGCCCAGCACGATCGCCTGCGGGTTGAACGCATGGATCAGAGTCGCCAGCCCCAGGCCCAGGTAGCGGCCCGCGGCGTGGATGATCTCAAGCGCTTCGGTCTCGCCCTGGTCGGCCGCCATGTGCACGTGATGGGCGGCGAGCGGCGGGGTCTGCTCGGCCAGCCGGGCCGTGCGCGGCAACCGGCCCGCACGGACCAGCTCGGCGGCGCGCCGCGCGATCGCCGTGCCGGAGGCGTACGCCTCGAGGCAGCCGATGTGTCCGGCGCCGCACGCCGGTCCTTCCGGCGAGACGATGAGGTGGCCGAGCTCGCCGGCGGCGCCGGACGCGCCCACGTAAAGGCGGTTATCGATGATGATGCCGCCGCCGATGCCGGTGCTGACCGTGAGGAAGATCATGTCGCGGTAGCCGCGGCCCGCCCCATAGCGATGTTCCGCGATCGCCTGGCAGTTCGCGTCGTTTTCGAGCCAGGCGCGCACGCCCAGCTCTGACCGGATGATCTTCGCGAGCTCCACGTGGTCCCAGCCGGGCAGGTTTGGCGGCTGCGTGATGACGCCTTCGTCGCGGTCGATGGGACCCGGCGCGGAGACGCCTGCGCCGCGGACGTCGTCCATGCCGATGCCGGCTTCGTCCGCCGCCTCGCGCACGGCGGCGACGATGCGGGCGATCACCGGCCCGGGGCCTTCCGCCGCATGCGTTGCCAGGCGCGCGTCGCCGATGATGCGGCCGTCCTCCGTGGCAAGCAGCACGAGGATCTTCGTGCCGCCCAGGTCGATGCCGGCGTAGACATGGTCGCTCATAGCTCCGCGGCGGCGGCCTGCTCGTCGCTGGCCTCGCGGTACAGGGCGAGGTACTGCGACGCGGCGCGGCCCCACGACCAGTCCTGCCGCATACCGCGCTCTTGCATCGCTCGCCACGCGTCGCGGCGGGCGAACGCCGCGACGGCGCGCTCCGCCGCTTCTCGCAGCTCCTCGGGCGTCGCATCGCCGAATGTGAACCCGTTGCCGGACTGCAAGTCCGTCCCGGCATCCTGCACCGTGTCGACGAGGCCGCCCGTGCGGCGCACCAGCGGCACGGCGCCGTAACGCAGCGAGATGAGCTGCCCCAGCCCGCACGGCTCGTAGCGCGACGGCATGAGGAAGACGTCGCAGCCCGCGTAGATGCGCTGGCCGAGCGGTGGGTCGAACGCCAGCCAGACCTTCACCCGGTGCGGATGCCTCCGTTCGAGGTCGAGCAGCGCCGCATGCACCGCCTCGTCGCCGGTGCCCAGGACGGCAAGCTGTGCCCCGCCCGATGCAAGCAGCGGGCCGAACGCAGGCGGCACCAGGTCGATGCCCTTCTGCGCCCAGAGGCGTGCGACGACGCCGAAGAGCACCGCCTCGTCATCCTGCGGCAGGCCGGCCTCCTGCTGGAGCGCGCGCTTGTTCGCCGCGCGCAGGCCGATGCTGTCGGCGTCGTAGTGCTGCGTGATCGCCGGGTCTGTCGCCGGGTTGAACTCGTCGTAGTCGATGCCGTTGACGATGCCGGACAGCGCGTCCGCGCGCGCGCGCAGCAGCGGGTCGAGGCCGGCGCCGTACTCGGGCGTGAGGATCTCGCGCGCGTACGTGGCGCTGACGGTGTTCACGCGGCCGGCGTGGATGATGCCGAGCGCCATGCCGCTGAGCACGCTCTCAGCCGTGAGTCCCTCATCGCCCTCCGCGGGCGGGGGCGGCGTGAGCGCGGACGTCAGTCCGTGGCGGTGCGCGAACGCCTCGTCGAAGTTCCCCTGCAGGCCCAGGTTGTGGATGGTGTAGACGCGACCGGCGCCGGACCACGGCGAGTCTTCGGACTGGGCGAGCCGGGCGAGGAGGAAGCCCGTGTGCCAGTCCTGCGCGTGCACCACGTCTGGCGTGAAGCCGAGATGCGGCGCGCAGGCGAGCAGCGCGTCGCAGAAGAAGAGGAAGCGCTCCGGGTCGTCGTCGAAGCCGTAGACGGTCTCCCGGCCGAAGTATCGCCGGTTTTCGATCAGGTACACGGGGACGCCGCGCACCTCCTCGGTCCAGAGGTCGACGCGCTCATCGCCGCCCGGCCACGGCACCTTCACGTCATCGAGGATCTTCCGCGGCGAAAGCACGGTGCGGTCGATCGCGCCGTGCATCGGCATGGCGATGCGGACATCCGCGCCGGCTTCGCGCAGCGCGCGTGGCAGCGAGCCCGCGACATCGCCCAGGCCGCCGACCTTGGCCAGCGGGCTCATCTCGATGGAGGCGAAGAGTACGTTCAAGGGGCCTTCCGGGAACATCCGTGAGGGTCGTGCCCCATGTGTAACGAATAGCCCGCCGCGCGGCAACGCGCGGACCGTGGGCCGCGGCCTCGCCTCTGCGACGTCGCTGTCCGCCGCGGTGAAATCTCAGGGTGTTCCCCGATACAGCCGTCGCTCGCGGCACCCTTAGGATGGTCCCGCTATGACCTGGGATGTACTGCACCGATGGTGGATGCCGTTCCTCTGGCTCGCGGGCTCGTCGCTCATCGCCGTGCCGGTCGCCATCTACCTGCAACTCGGCATGGAGTTGAAGACGGGCGCCGAGATGGGGCTGCCATACGGCGACCACTGGGTCCTCCGTGACCACTTCCTGGAGACGATCCTCATCTACGTGCTCAACCTGGGGTGCGCGATCTGGCTCCTCGACGCCGACGGCAGCACACGCTGGGCGGCGTTCTGGGCGTTGCTGCTCGCCATCGCCCGTCTCGCCACGCCGATCACGCTGGTGGCGATGGCGGACGTGCAGATGGCCACGGGGCAGCACTACGTGGACTGGGCGACCATGCGCATTGTGATCTGGTTCGCGGACGTGGAGCTGTTCATCTTCGGGCTGATGCTGTGGGCCGTGTTCGCGCGCTTCGTCGGCGAGACCGGTGGCGCGGCTGTGGCCCACGGCGCGCACGCGGAAGCGTACTGAGGCTGGGTTGGTGGTCGCTGGTCGTTGGGGGCTGGTGACTGGTGACTGGTGATTGGTGATTGGTGACTGGTGATTGGTGACTGGTGATTGGTGATTGGTGACTGGTCACGGTGATTCGTGCGGAGGCCGTGCGATAGGACAGCGGCGTGCCGTCAGCCGGATGAGCGCGCTCGGGGCGCCCACCCAGCCTCCGA
>DATMAH010000350.1:0-2567 GCA_035583735.1 Dehalococcoidia bacterium | reverse complement strand
GACGAGCTGGAATGTCGTCAGGCCGGCCAGCGCCAGCAGCACGACGCCGAGCCGCAGCTTGTACGGCCACAGGTACCCGAGCAGGCGAATAGGAATGGGAACGCGGCTGCGCCTCATGACCGCGCAGTCTACCTCACCCTGACGTGCACGTAAAGGTGCGACATGCGCACGTCCCGCCGGCATCACCCCGCTGCGCGATTTGCCCCGGGGCGCCCAGAACCGCGGGCCAGGAGCCCTCAGCGGGCCGGCGAGGACGGGTCGTGGAGCGTGGGCAGCGCGTGCTGGCACGTCGCCGGGGCCCCGGGGGTGGCTGCGCCGCATCGCCGGGCGCGCGCCGTGAGGGCACCGACAACCGGTGCTATCCTGATCGCGCACTTCAGCAGACACGGAAGGCTACTCTCCTGCGACGACTGCTGCTGCCCCTCGCCATCTCCGCCCTCGTGGCGGTCGCGGCCGCGTGCGGTGGCTCCTCCTCCGCCGGCGACGGCACGCCGGCGGCCACGGCCGTGCCACCCTCGCCCACCCCCTCGGCGCCTGACCTTACGGTCTTCCTGGGATTCGCGTTCCCTATCGAGGGCGCGTGCCTGCCGCAGAGCGACCTCCTGCTGCCCAACGCCCCGCGCGAGTATCGCGGCGGCAGCCACGAGGGGCTGGACTTCTACACCGTCGACAACTGCACCGAGATCACCATGGGCACGCCGGTGCTGGCCGCCAAGGACGGCACCGTCGTCCGCGCCGACCGCGACTACACGCCACTCACCCCGGAAGAGCTGGCCGAAGCGAACCGGCGCATCGAAGCGGGCGAGGCGAACGCGTTTGAAGTCGTCGACCTGTTCCGCGGGCGCCAGGTCTGGATCGACCACGGCCACGGCATCGTCACGCGCTACGCGCACCTCGGCGGCATCGCCGACGGCATCGCCGAGGGGCAGCGCGTCGCGCAGGGGCAGATCATCGGCTACGTGGGCGACTCCGGCACGCCGGAGTCGATCTCGAACCCTGGACAGGAGGCGCACCTCCACTTCGAGGTGCGCGTGCGCGAGTCGTTCCTCGGCGCCGGCCTGCCACCGGAAGACGTGCGCGCGATCTACGAGCGGCTGTTTGCGCCGCTGGAGCCGTGATGCCGGACGACAGCCCCCTCATCGACGAGGTCTCCGGCGTCGAGGAGCGCCCGCAGAACCGCCGAGAGTGGGGGGGGCCGCTGCGCAGCCTCGTCCTGCCGCTGCTCATCGTCGCGACGATCGTCGGCGGGCTCTGGTGGTGGGAGCAGCGCGGCGGCGGCGATGGCGCGGACAGCCCGTACGGCACCGTCGCGCTTCCCGGCGCGCTCAACACGACCGGCGATGCGCCCGCCCCCGAGGTCGGCCGCGCCGCCCCGGACTTCGTGCTCGAGCGTCCGGAGGGCGGCACGCTGCGCCTGAGCGACTTGCGGGGCAAGCCGGTGCTCGTGAACTTCTGGGCGTCGTGGTGCGCGCCGTGCCGCGGCGAGATGCCGGACATCGTCCGCGCCTGGAGCGCGCGCCGGGGCGACTTCGCCGTCGTCGCCGTCAACCTGCAGGAAAACGACGGGCAGGTGCGCGCCTTCGCCGATGAGTTCGGCATGGACTTCGACGTCGTCATCGACCGGACCGGTGAGGTCGGCGAGACATGGCGCATCGGCGGCCCCATCGAAGGCATCCCGTCGTCCTACTTCATCGACGCGGATGGCGTGGTCCGCGACCGCGTCTTCGGCGAGCTCACGCGCGAACGCATCGACGAGGGTCTTGCCGGGGCGGGTCTGGAATAGCGGCAGGCGTGAAGGGGCGGCGCGGCGGCCGCCGGCCTCAGGCGGCGTCGCGCGAGATGTCGCGGAGCAGGCTCTCGACGCCCGCGGCGTCCATCGGCCTGGCGAAGTAGAAGCCCTGGCCCAATTCGCAGTCCATGTCCTGCAAGCGCACCGCCTGCTCGCTGTGCTCGATGCCCTCGGCGACGAGCTCGAGGTCCAGCGTCTTCCCGAGCTCGATGATCGCCCGCGCGAGCTGCTTGCGCGTCACCGTCGTGCCGATGTCGTCGATGAATGACTTGTCGATCTTCAGGAGGTCGAACGGGAACTCTCGCAGGTAGCTGAGCGACGAGTACCCGGTGCCGAAGTCATCGATGGCGAGGCGGACGCCCAGCGCCTTCAGTTCGGCCAGGCGCTGCATCGTCGCCGGTACGTCGTGCATCATCACGCTCTCGGTGATCTCGAGGATCAATCGCGACGGCTCCAGCCGCGTCTCCTTCAGCGCCTGCTCCACGTCGTACACGAAGCTGAGGTCCTGGAGCTGCTTCGCCGAGACGTTGACGCTGATCGACCAGTCGCCCCCGGCGGGGAACGCCTGGCGCCATGCCTGCGCCTGGCGGCACGCCTCGCGCAAGACCCAGCGCCCCAGCGGGATGATCGAGCCGGACTCCTCGGCCAGCGGGATGAACTCCGACGGCGCGATGCGGCCGCGCTGCGGGTGCTCCCAGCGCACCAGCGCCTCCACGCCGAAAAGCCGCCCGCTCTGCAGCAGCACCATCGGCTGGTACTGCAGCATGAACTCGCCGCG
>DATMAH010000349.1:0-2573 GCA_035583735.1 Dehalococcoidia bacterium | reverse complement strand
CGCCACGAGAGCGGAGATGCCAAGAAGCTTCAGCGGGGTGACGATCACAGCTTCCTCCTGGGTCGAATGGGATCCATGCCTGTTGCGAGGCGAATCGTAACGGCGCCCGGCGAACAGCGCCGCAAGCGGGCGCCGGCCAGGCGCAGCAGCCGCATAACAGCGCGGATACGGGCTAGTCAGTGGAGGCGGCGCGGCTCCTCGAAGTCGCGGCTATCGATGACGATCGTCACGGGACCTTCGTTCACCAGCGAGACCCGCATCATCGCGCCGAAGCGGCCGGTCTCCGTCGGCACGCCCAGCCGCCTCAGCTCGCCCACGAACGCATCGAACAGCGCGCGTGCGGCCTCCGGCTCGGCGGCCGCCCCGAAGCTGGGCCGGCGCCCGCGCCGCACGTCCGCCAGCAGCGTGAACTGCGAGACCGCGAGAGCGGCCCCTCCCGCATCGAGGATCGAACGGTCGAAGCGGCCGCCGTCGTCGGGGAAGATGCGCAGGTCCGCGCACTTGGCCGCCATCCGGCGCACGACGGCGTCATCATCGGCGCTGGCCACGCCGACGAGCAGCAACAGCCCGCTGCTGATGGCGCCTACGACCTCGCCATCAACTGTGACGGACGCGCTGGACACGCGCTGCAGGACGACGCGCACGTCAGGAGGCGGCAGGCGCCTCGGTGGTGTCGTGCGTGTGGCCTCCGTCCGGGCCGTGGGTGTGGCCGTTCGTCGAGGCTTCGGCGCCCGCGTCCGGCGCGGCACCATCGTCGCCGCCGCTGGAGCCACGGCTGTCGGTCGAATAGAAGCCGCTGCCCTTGAACACGATGGGCGGGGCGAAGATGACGCGCTGCGCCGTCTTCCCGCACTTCGGGCACTTCTGGCGCGGCGATGCGCTGAAGCTCTCGCGCTTCTCGTAGCGGTTGCCACAGCTGTCGCATGCGTACTCGTAGGTTGGCACTCGAACCCTCCGCCTCCGGGCCGCGTGGGTGCGGCCGCAGTCTGGGCAAAGTTTAGCGATGGGGTCAGGAATGCATCAAGAACGGCGCCCCCTTCACTCGATGAAGCCGGGGCGGTTAGGGTTCGTCGCGAACAGCCCCAGATAGACGTCGTCGAAGTACACCGTCGCCGTCGAGGCGCCCTGCCCGGGCTGCTTGTTGTCGTACCGCACCTCGAAGAACACGTCGATGCGGTCGAAGCCGGCAGGCGCGCGGCCCCACGCCTCCTCGAATGCCGCCCGCACCGGATACCCGAAGTACGTCCACTCCCCCAGCTCCGGCGCCCTATCGCGCGACAGGTACCGCCAGCGGGCGTTCGTCAGCGTGAAGGGGTCTGACTCGATGCCCACGATCGGGAAGCGCACCTCGTGGAGGTCGAACTCGTCCTCGTAGTCGGCGCCGTACACCGCGACGACGAACTGGACGTACTGGTGCGTCGCTCCCGCCGTCCACTCGTCCACGCGGTACCAGCCGGAGAGGTACTCCGGCAGCTCCGTCGGCCGTAGCTCCTGCACGGCGCCCACGATGCGGGTCCCCGTATCGGCGTCGGTGCTCTCCAGGCGCAGCTCCAGGCTGTGCTGCTGCCGGTACGCGACGGCGTCGCTGATGGCGAAGGGGCGCCATTCGGCCGCGTCCCGGTACGTCCACGCCGTCTCGCCCTGCTCGAAGCCGGGATTGGCGAAGAGATTGAGGCTCACGCCCGAGGGGTCCGGCGTCGGCGTCGGCACCAGCGACTCCGCCGGGTCTGTGAACAGCCCGCAAGCGGCCAAGCCGAAGGAGATGGCACACAAGACGATCACGGCGGCGCACGCGCGTAGCGGGGAACGAGTCAGCGCCGGACGAGGGGGCTTCGTCATGATGCGCCCGAACGGTACGGGCGAGGCGCCGCCCGGTCAAGCGCGTCTACGCCGACGCACCGGATTGCGATACCGTTCGGGCATGACCGCTGACGCCATCGACGTGGCCGCTCATACGCTCGTGCAGGCGCGATACGCGATCGCGCTCGTCGGCGCCGGCATCAGCGTCGAATCGGGCATCCCGCCGTTCCGCGGGGCGGGCGGCCTCTGGACCAAGCGCGGCGAACCGCCGATGGACGCCTATCGCCGCTTCATGGAGGACCCCGCCGCCGGCTGGCGCGATATGCTCGCCCGCCGTGAGACCGACGACGAGCTCTCGCGCGCGCTCCGTGACGCGAAGCCCAACCCCGCGCACCACGCCATGGCCCGTCTCGAACGCCTCGGTGTGCTGCGCCACACGATCTCGCAGAATGTCGACGACCTGCACTTCCAGGCGGGGCAGGTCGCCGTCACCGAGATCCACGGCAACCGCACCAAGGTGCGCTGCATCGACTGCGAGCAGCGCTGGCCCTGGGCGGAGTTCACCATCAGCGACATCCCACCCTATTGCCCGGACTGCCGCGGCATCGTCAAGAGCGACACCGTCATGTTCGGCGAGCCCATCCCCCGCTCGTTCCTCGCCGAGTGCCAGCGCCAGGCCGACATGGCCGACTGCGTGCTGATCGCCGGCACTTCCGCGACCGTCTATCCCGCCGCCGCGTTCCCGGAGATCGTCCTCAACCGCGGCGGCGCTA
>DATMAH010000348.1:0-3546 GCA_035583735.1 Dehalococcoidia bacterium | reverse complement strand
CGTGTCGCGCCGGAGCATGCGCCCGGCGCGCGCGCCGGTCTGCCTGCCCGACTCGACGGCAAGCTCGCCGTTGACGATGACGTGCGCGATGCCCGCGGGATACTGGCGCGGCTCCTCGTACGTGGCGACGTCGGCGATCGCCTCCGGGTCGAAGACGACGAGGTCGGCGTGCCACCCTTCGCGCAGGACGCCGCGCTCGGCGATGCGGTGCTTGCGTGCCGGCAGCGACGTCATCTTGCGCACCGCCTCCTCCAGCGTGAGCACGGGCTGCTCCCGCACATATTTCTGGATGATGCGCGGCATCGTGCCGTAGAGCCGCGGGTGCGGCTTGCCTTCGGTCGGCAGCCCATCCGAACCGACCATCGCGCCCTCGTCGGCGACGACCGTGCGGACGTCGTCCTCGTCCATCACGAACATGATGACGCTGGGGGTGTTCTCCTCGTCCTCCAGCACCTTGCGCACCGCCTCGCGGACCGGCAGGCCGAGGTCGGCGGCGATATCGGAGACGTAGCGGCCTTCGTACTTCTCCTTGTTGTACTTGACGCTCGCCACGATCGCCGGCACCTGCTCGAACGCTGCGCCCTGGCCCAACCGGTACATTGCGGCGAGCGACGACGACGATGCCACGTACGGGTAGACGTCGACCGTGACGTCGTGCCCGGCGGCGCGCGCCTGCGCGATGCGCGCGAGCGTCTGCCGCACCATCCCCGTCGCGCCCGGGCCGGACGACTTGTGGTGCGAGATCTGCACGGGGCAGCCGGCCTCGGCGCCGATGCGGATCGCCTCCTCCACCGCCTCCATCACGCCCGTGCCCTCGTTGCGGATGTGGCTCGTGTAGATGCCGCCGTGCGCGGCGGCCACCTTCGCCAGCTCGATCAGTTCCTCCGTCTGCGCGTAGGTGCCGGGCACGTAGATCAGGCCCGTCGACATGCCGATAGCGCCGGCCTCCATCGCCTCTTCGATGAGCGCCCGCATCGCCGCCATGTGCTCCGGCGAGGGCGAGCGTCCGGCGCCCATCGCGTTCATGCGCACGACGCCGTGCGGCACGTAGGCGGCGACGTTGCAGGCCGGCCGTGCCGCCTCGACGGCGGCGAAGTACTCCGCGGTCGCCGACCACGGCAGCTCCATCTCGCCGAGGATGCCGGCGAACCCGCGTGAGAAGACGCTGCGGAAGAAGTCGTTGGCCGGCGCGACGCCGGCGCCGCAGTTGCCCACGACGTCCGTCGTCACGCCCTGCATGATCTTGAAGTCGACGGCGGGATCGCGGACGACGGCGCCGTCGTCGTGCGCATGGACGTCGACGAAGCCGGGGGCGACGACGAGGCCGCTCACGTCGATCTCACGGCGGGCCTCGCCGCGTACGTCGCCGATCGCCTCGATGCGCCCGCCGGAGATCGCGATGTCTCCGGGCACGCCCGGCGCGCCCGTGCCATCGACGATCGTGCCGTTGCGGAGGATCAGGTCGTGCATGGTCATTTCAGCTCCACCGGCGCGCTGATGCGGGCGGACTCGTAGATGGCGTCGACGGTCCGGTGCGCCGCCACCGCCACATCGAACGACGGTGCGGCAGGCCGGTCGCCGGCGACGGCCCGCAGGAAGGCGTAGTCCTCCAGCAGGTACGCCCAGCCGAGGTCCGTTTCGCCGATGGCGTCGCGTAGCCGGTCATGCGGGATGTCGTGCGCATCGAGGAATCGCCGCACGACGCCGGCGCGGGGGATCTCGGCGGGGGCGCCGGTTTCGTTCGAGTCGGCGACGATCGGGCCGGAGTAGTCGTCGTCCTGCCACCAGTACTGCGCGTTCTCGCAGATCACGTGCATGCGGCGGGTGCTCCCGCGGTGCAGGAGGTTGTGCCACACCGACGTGTGGCTGACGACGGCGCCCGACGGGAACTCCAGGACCGTACTGGTCGTGTCCTCGATGCCGGGCTTGCCGAAGAACGCACGCGTCACGCCGAAGACGCGGTGCGGCGCGCCGAAGTACCACTGCAACACGTCGATATCGTGGATGGCGTGCTCCAGCAGCGTGCCGGCGCCGACGTAGCGGACGTCGCCGCGCCAGGTGCTGCCGTAGTGGCCGGTGATGGGGAAGAACTGGTCGTCCACCATCACGCACGTCATCGCCCGTCCCGACTCCGGCGACGCGATGAGTTGCCGCATGACGTTGATCACCGGCGAGAAGCGCAGCACGAGGCCGACCTGGTGCGTGATGCCGGCGCGCGCCGCCACGTCCGCCATGGTCGCGGCGTCCTGCGCGTTGAAGGCCAGCGGCTTCTCGCAGAACAGCGCCTTGCCGCGGCCCGCCACCTCGCGCACCAGCTCCAGGTGGCTGAACGTCGGCGTGCAGACGTAGACGGTATTGACGCCGGATGACGCGATGAGCTCGCGGGCGTCGCGCGTGGCCAGCTTCGCGCCAGAGACGCGCTGGTAGCGGTCGAGGCGCTCGCCGTCCTCGTCGGCGACAGCGACGATCTCGGCATCGACGATGCCGTTCTTGATCAGATAGTGGATGGCCTTGCCGTGGGTGGTGCCCATGACGCCGCCGCCGATGACGCCAATCCGTGGCCGCATGGCGGGCAGGGTACGGCCTGCCACGCGCCAGCGGGAGGGACACACGGCGAAGGCCACATTCCTGGGACCGCGCGCTCGCGCGAATCGCCGGTTGACGCTCGCACCCGACCGCGCGACGCCGCCGGGCACAGGTCCGGCTGCCGATGGATGTTCGGCAGCCGGACCGGCCCGGCCCACGGCATCACGCCGTCATGTCGTCCTCCCTGCGCGCGCCGTCCCGCCGCGACACGCGAGGCGTTACGACCGGCAGGCGCATCGCGGCGACGACGTTGTCATCGGCGGCGACGCGGTTGTGGCGCTCGAAGCGGCACGAGAGACAGCGGTGCACGAGCACCTGCTCGCCGTTCTTCGGCCGCTCGAAGACGCCGATTGGCTTCATCAGCCCGCCGCACTCGCTCGAGCGGTCGCCGGGCGTCCGCCCATCGACATGCCGCGAGTAGAGGCACAGCGGGCAGTGGTTGCGGTGGCGGCCGCCGGACGGCGGCGGCGCCACCATCGCGCTGCAGTTGCGGCAGCGGAAATGCCCGCCATCGTCGCGGCGCCGCTCATGGCGCGCGCCGTACTTCGTTCCATATCTGTACGTCCTGGACACGATACTCTCGCCCCTTCGCGGGGCCGCCGCCACCGTCGTGGTGACGCAGCCCCTGCTGCATCCGCTTGACGATGTCGCGTGTCCGGACTGTGGGTCGCCACATGTTGGCTGCTCCTTCTAGCGCGCTGCGCGATCGCGTGACCGGGTCAGCGCTGACGGGCCGTCGCCCGCGGGCGTGTTCGATGTGGGTATGCGGCGTCGTCCACACGGCGCGAGCGTGCATCAGCGCGGTGGCAATGCCGCGATGGACTGCTGCCGGGTCGTGGGGTTGGCCGCTGCGGCTGGGCGCCGCGCCTGCGGGCGGAGGGGACGGAAGCGCGCTGCCGTCAGGACATGACGGGACAGCGTGCGCCGAACGCCGTTGCTATCGGGACAACGTCCTTAGCA
>DATMAH010000347.1:0-8012 GCA_035583735.1 Dehalococcoidia bacterium | reverse complement strand
AGGAAGAGGCGCCGGTCGATCTTAGCAACGCGGGGCGTGTGGCAGCTTGACGCGCGGCCATGCGCGCGTGGCGTTCCTTGACGCGCGGGGGAAACGGCGCGTTACGCCGGCACCACCAGCTCGCCGCCGACCGCCTGGTTCGAGGGCTGCTTCTTCGTCGCCACGCCCTTCGACTTCCAGAACATCTCGGCGAACTTGTGCGTCTCCGCCAGCAGGTCCTGCGCCGCCTGCATGTCGACGGTCTGCTTGCACTTGCCGGCGAGCTTCATGATGTTCCACGTCGTCGCGTGCAGCTCCGGGAACTGCTCGACGTGCTCCGGCTTGAAGTAGTCACCCCAGATCACGCGCGCCTCCCGCTTGGCGATCTCGGCGTGCTCCTCTTTCACGAGCACGTAGCGGCTGAAGCTGTTGCTGGCCGCCACCGACCGGTCGTCGCCCAGTCCCTCGATGAGCTGGTTCATGCGGATCACCGTCAGCGCGGCGATCTGCATGTAGTGCGGGTCGTAGATGCCGCAGGGGATGTCGCAGTGCGCGTGCGCCGTTTCGGGCGCGTCCAGGCGGTCGATGGCCCGGAGGCTGCGAGAGAGGAGAGCGCCAAGGGTTGTGGTGAACATCGTCGACTCCTTCTAGATGCGTTGTGCGGGACCAGACCCAGTGTAGAACGGCTGCACGCTTCGCTCTACACACGGGCGTCCGGGAATGCGGAAGCGCGGAGGCCTTGCGGCCCCCGCGCTCTACTGAGTCGCCTGCCTCCGGCGCTTACCGCTCCGCCGCCGGCCCCCGCCGGCCGGACGAGAGCACCTCCTCCTCGTCGAGGATGTGGTGCTCCCGGCGGAAGACGTTCGCGGCAAGGCCCGCGATAATGCCGGAACCTAGCCACAGGATGCCGGCCTCGAACGGGTTCACGACATCGATGACGTCGAAGCCCGCGAGCAGTCCGATGACGCCGAGCACGCCGGCCGCAATCGCCAGGATGGTGGCCACGCTGTTCCCCACCATCGTCTCGACATCCTTGGCCGTCCGCATTCGCTCCATGCGCTCTGAGCGCCCGTACGTTTCGCTGCGGTTCATGGTCACCTCCAGGTCCGGACCAGCCTACACTGACACTCTATGCGCGGCCGCAGCGTACGTCAGCGCCAAACAGCGTAGCGGCCACACGGCGTTAGCGAACCGTAACGGACATGCCCGCTCCTTCTCACGGGGACGCAAGCCGCAACGTCCTGGCCACGCCGGCCAGCCGCGACGCCGCGCGCCATGGCTCGTGGCTCGAGCGGCGCATCGACGCGCTCGACGACTGGATGACGTCGCACCCGCGAGCGGCGCGGGTCCTCGCCACGCTCGGCGTCATCGTCGCGTTCGTGCCGGGGGTCGTGTTCATCCTCTTCGACCTCGACGAGGCAATAGAAGGCTTCGGCCTCGCGAGCGTCTTCCTCACCAACCTCATCAGCACGGCCACGCTCTTCGTGCCCGTGCCGGGCATCACCGCCGCGGCGAACGTGCTGATCGTTGCCGAAGCGGAGCGGTCGAACCATCCCTGGCTCGTCGGCATCGCCGGTGGCGCCGGCATGGCCATCGGCGAGTTCACCGCGTACTACGCCGGCGCCGCTGGCGCGCACGCGGCCCGCCGCCACGAGCTGCGCATCCCGGAGCGTTTCCGTCCCATCGCCGAGCGCGTCTGGCGTGCCGTCGAGACGCTCATGCACCGCTGGGGCACGCTGACGCTCTTCGTGCTCGCCGCCATCCCGGACCCCTTCTTCGAGATCGCCGGCGTCACCGCAGGCTCCGTCGGCATGTCGGTGCGGCGCTACTTCATCGCCGTGCTCGCCGGCTGCATCGTCCGCGGCCTCACCCTCGCCTACATCGGAGAGACGTTCGACTGGTGGTGACGGCGGGGAAGGAAGTTGGAAGCGAGGCGCGAGAAGCGGGCACGCCGAGCAGCGGGAGGCGGGCAGCAGGAGGCGGGAGGCGGGAGGCGGGCGGTAAACCGGGGAAGCCCTCCCGCGAACCGTCGTAGCGAGCCTTCGCCCTTCGCCCCTTGCCCCTTCGCCCTTTGCCCTTTGCCCTTTAGCGACGCGCTATCCCCCGCCCACCACGGTCTCCGTCCAGAAGTCGGCGAAGGCGTCGGCGTCCACCGACGTGATGATCTCCGCCTCGTATCCCGCCGCCGGGTCGATGAACGTGCGCACGTGGCCCTGGTGCATCGCCACGGTCACTGGCGCCGTCGTCGACGTCACGAAGCGCCGGTCCACCATGCAGGCGACGGCGAGCGGGTCGTGCAGCAGGCACACGTAGTCGTCCGGCACGATGCCGCGGCCCATGCTGTGCAGGCGCGGCGTCCAGACATCGATCTGGCGCGCCAGCTCGCGGCACAAGGCGTCACCGCTCCGCAGCGCGCCGAGATGGCGCAGGCGCAGCCAGGCGCCCATCGTGACGTCGCACGGCACGTACAGTGACGGGATGCCGGCGTTCAGCGCCCGCAGCGCCGCTGGCTGGTCGACGTTCAGGTTGTGGTCCACGGAGGGCGGCAGCTGGTTGCCGAGGAACAGCACCGGCGCGAAGACGCCGCCCATCACCGTCAGCCGCGACACGCCGGTGGCGAACGAGGGGTCGCGCTCCAGCGCCGCCGCGATGTTCGACTGCATGCCGACCGTCGCCACCTCGATCGGCGCCAGCTCGCTCTCCTCGAGCAGCAGCGAGACGGCGTCGCGCTCCGACAGGTGGAGGTCCTCCAGCACCGGCCCCAGCATCGCGTCCTCGTGCCCCGCCTCGGCGCTGCGCTGCGCCTGCGACTGCTCGCCGCGCTCGCCGGCCGCCACCTCGATGTCGCCGCGGCCCGCCAGCACCAGCAGCTTCTTCGCGATGAGCGCGCGCCGCACGGTGTTGCCGGAGACCGTCGTCACCGCCTGCAGCGCCAGCCCCGGGTGCCGCACCGCGAAGGCCAGCGCCAGCGCGTCGTCGACGTCCGTCCCGATGTCGCAGTCAAGGATGAAGGGCACGGGCATGAGGATAGCAGTGTAGAGGTTAGAGGCTGGTGTGTAGCGTGTGGTGGTGGTCCTTTGGGGCAGAGGGTTGGGGACGCTAGCCAGCTACTCCAACGCCCAACGCCCAACGCCCAACGCCCAACGCCCAACGACCCACGACACACGACACACGACCCACGACCCACGACCCACGACCATCCCCCTACACGTACTGCTCCTCCTCGACCACGATCGGCTGCTGCTTCTCGCAGAAGTTCTGCACGTCCTTCGCCGCTTCCAGTCCGGCGGGCGAGGCCATCCCCGCACCCAGCGCCGCCATGTCGTCGAACCACAGCTCCGCGACGCCGTCGAACGCCTGGCCGTCCATCGGCACGTGGCACTGGATGTACTTCTTGATGCCCGGGATGCGCAGCGCGATGTCCTTGTGCGTCGTCCGCCAGTAGTGCCGGAAATCCTCGCGCGACATGTCCTGCTTCTTGTAGAGAAGCACCATCAGCTTGACCAACGTCAGTTCCTTTCTGGCGGCCCGTAGAGCCGGTGCAAGCGGGGGATCATCGCTTCAACGTCCGGGCGGATCGCCTTCAGATGATCCTCGACCCGGACGATCGGCTCAATGCTGATGCCGGCGCGGCTGTAGGCGCGGTCGCGGTGCCGCAGCCGGTACAGGTACGCCGCCAGCCCCGACAGGTATGCCGTCAGGTCGCGCGCGTGCGCCGCCTCCGCGTACTCGCGCGACACCGTCACGCGCACGATGCCGTACGACGGCGACGCGCCGCTCTCCGCCGAGAGCCGCACGTACGTGTTCACCAGGTCCACGTGCTGCACCGTCCGCAGCACGAACGCCGGCGTGCGCTCGCCCGGCCGCAGGCTATAGGCGATCTCCTGCAGCGCCGCCGGCAGGTACGACGCGATCTGGCGCTTCACCAGCCCCACCACGGGCACGTCGTGGCGCTGCGCCGCCAGCCGCCGCTCCAGCAGGCCGTCGACCAGCGTCGGCCGGTCGATGCCGGCGAGCATCACGTCGCGCTCCGCCTCCTCCATCGCCTGCATGGCGATGCCGCGCGTCGTCCGCCGCAGCCCGTCGAAGTCGTGGCCGATAACCTGCGCCTCGCCCGCCCGCAGCTCGATGCCGGCGTCGTGCAGCACCGCCCACGCCTCGCGCAGGTGCTCCTCGTCGATGCCGTTGGAGTGCACGGCGACGACCTTCAGCACGCGCGTGCCCTCGCCCCGCCGCAGCACCTTCCCCTCCAGCTCCAGCGCCGCCGCCGAGATCGCCGCCGCGATCAGCGGCCGCCGCCGTCCGCCCACCACGATGCACCCCGCCGTCCGCGATGTGATCGACCCGTCGACGAAGCGCACGGGCACGTCGGCCGTCGGCTCGCCGGGCGCGATCGGCGCCCAGCTCGCCTGCGCCCGCTCGAAGTCCAGGTCGATGCCGTCGTGCGCGGTCTCGTCGTCCTCGTCCGCCTCGAACGCGGGGAACGGCGGCACGGCGGCGTCGTTCAGCGGCGTCGGGCCGTAGGCGGCGAAGATGCGGCGTGAGGGCGCGCTCGTGCTCATCACCGTCTCAGTCCCGCATGAAGGCGATGATCTCGTCGTTCACGCGCTCGGGCGCCTCGCGCATCATGAAGTGGCCGACGCCCTCCATCTTCTTCAGCGTCAGGTCCGGGAAGAACTGCGGCAGGTTGTCGGACCACTCGTACGGCAGGATCGAGTCGCTGTCGCCCCAGAGCACCAGCGTCGGCGTCTTGATCGTCAGATCCCCCGACGCCGACAGCCCGCCCCGGAACGCCGCCCGATAGCAGTTGAAGCCGCCGCGCAGCGCCCCCGGCTGCGAGTACGCCTCGACGTACGCCTCGATCTCGTCCTTCGTCCACAGGTCCTTGTTCGCCGACCAGGCGGAGAGGAAGTGGCTGATGTAGATCCGCGTCGCCTCCCGGCTGGAGCCGACGAGGTCCTCCGCCCACGGCTGCTGGTGGAAGATCTGGTACCAGGTGTTGAAGACATGCGGCATCTGGAACCAGCGCGCGCCGATGCCGGCGTACGGCGGGTCGAACAGCACCAGCTTGTGCAGCCGCTCCGGGTACATGCGCGCGAACCGCTGCACCCAGACGGCGCCGAAGTCGTGCGAGACGATGCGCACCTTGTCGAAGTGGTAGAAGTCGATGAAGGCGCGGATGTCCTCGGCGAAGGCCGTGTCGGTGTAGCCGACCTCCGGCGCCAGGTCCGGCTTGTCGGAGTAGGCGAAGCCGCGCATGTCGGGGGCGATGACGTCGTAGTGCTCGGCGAGCGCGGGGATGTTCTTGTGCCACTCGTACCAGAAGCCCGGCCAGCCGTGGATCAGCAGCAGCGGCTCGCCCTTCCCCTGGCGCACGTAATGCAGCTTCACGCCGTTCACGGTGGTGTAGTGATGCGTCAGTCCCCGCTCACCCATCGTCTCCTCCGCGGTCCTCGTGCAAGAGTGCAAATCGCAAAAGTGCAAAGTGCAAAGTGCAAAGGTTGAACGCATGTCGCTGCCGCTGCTCTTTGCCCTTTTGCTGTTTGCTCCGCCTCGCCCTTTGCTCGCTGCCGTTGCCGTCTGCTCTGCCTCGCCCTTTGCCCTTTGCCTTCTCCCCTTCGTCCTTCCGCCGCCCTGCCTCGCCGGTTTCGCTCCACCCCGCCCGCCTTTGTGACAGGCGCCGCCGCCGCGGGCAAGGGTCACGCCTCCCCCGCTACACTCGACCCATGGCGATTGACCCCGCCGTCTCCCTGCGCATCATCAATAACGAGCGCGTGCGCATCGCCGGCGCCTGGGGCGAGTACCGCGACCTGGGCGGCGCTCTCGCGCTGACGTCCGACGCGCCGGCCGAGGCGCTGAACTGCATCGAGGGCTTCACCACCACGGAGGCGAAGGTCGACAGTCTGCTCGACCTCGGCTTCTCGCTGCTTCGGGCGTTCGACCGGGCGCCGGCCGTCCGCCTGACGGAGCTGGACCGCCCGAAGTCGCTGCCCGCCGCGCTCGAGCGGCGCCGGCTGCGCCCCACCGACCACACGACTGCGATGGTCTTTCGCGGCGACGTCGCGGCGCTCCGCATGAATCCCGAAGTGGCCGTGCGCCGCGCCGGGCACGACGACGCCCGCACCTTCGCGAACATCGTCAGCCCGAGCGGCTGGGCGAAGCCCTTCATGCTGCCCGCCGTCATGGTGCAGATGCTCGATGCCGGCCACTTCTTCTACATCGCCTACGTGGACGGCGAGGCCGCCGGCACCGCGCACCTGCTGATCGACGAGGCCGCGGCCGGCATCTACGCCGTCGCTACGAAGCGCGACTTCCGCCGCCGCGGCGTCTGCTCGACGCTGATGGCGACGGCGGTCCGGGAGGCGCAGTCGCAGGGATGCGACGTCATCGGCCTGCGCACCGCCACCGGCGGCGACGCCCACCGCCTCTTCGCCTCCCTCGGCTTCGAGGACGCGCACACCTCCGTCGTCTGGACGGAGACCTGATGGTCTTAGTGCCCGCTTGCCGTCCGTCCAACGACCAACGCCCCCAACCGCAATTGATCATCGGCGTTGATCTATTGTCGCTTCCAAAACGCTCGCCTATACTGCGCCTCAAATGATTACACAGGTGAGCGCAATGAAGGTCACGTGTCTCCAGGAGAATCTCGCCCGCGGACTGGGCATCGTCGGCCGCGCCGTCGCCGTGCGCAGCACGCTGCCGATCACGTCGAACGTGCTCATCGCCACGGAGCACGGCCGCATCAAGCTCGCCGCGACCAACCTCGACATCGCGCTGAGCTGCTGGATCGGCGGCCAGATCGAGGAAGAGGGCGCGATCACGGTGCCCTCGCGTCTGCTCACCGACTTCGTCAACTCCCTCCCGGCCGAGAAGATCAACCTGACGCTCGCGCCGCGCTCGAAGCAGCTCAAGCTCGTCTGCGCGCGCAACGAGGCGACGATCGGCGGCATGGACGCGGAGGACTTCCCGACGATCCCCACCGTCGAGGGCGACAGCTTCGACCTTGACGCGAAGACGCTGCGCGAAGCGATCCAGCAGGTCGTCTTCTCCGCCGCGACGGACGACTCGCGCCCCGTCCTCACCGGCGTCGACCTCGTCGTCGAGGGCGACCAGCTCACGATGGCCGCCGCGGACGGCTTCCGGCTCGCCGTGCGGCACCTCAAGCTGAAGAAGAAGGTGGGCGAGCGGCAGGAAGTGATCGTGCCGGCGAAGGCGCTGTCGGAATTGAACCGGCTGCTCCAGGACCAGGAAGACCCGGTGCAGATGACGTTCAACGCGAACAAGACACAGGTGCTCTTCCGCCTCAAGGACGTCGAGCTCGTCGCGCAGCTCATCCAGGGCACATTCCCGGACTACAGCCGCCTGATCCCGAAGGAGTGGGGCAGCCGCGCCGTCGTCGAGGTGCGCGACTTCCTGCAGGAGACCAAGATCGCGTCGATCTTCGCGCGTGACGGCAGCGGCATCGTGCGCATCACCTTCAACGCCGGCGAGGACGGCACGCCGGGCCAGATGACGGTCTCGGCGCGCGCGGAGGAGATCGGCGACAACACCGGCGTGCTGGACGCGCAGGTGGAGGGCGAGCCGTCGAAGATCGCCTTCAACGGGCGCTACCTGCAGGACGTGCTGCAGGTGCTGGATGCGGGACGCGTGGCGCTGGAGACGACGGGCCCGTCACAGCCCGGCGTCATCCGCCCCATCGACAACGACAACTACGTCCACGTCGTCATGCCCATGTTCGTCCAGTGGTGAGCAGCTCACGGAAGTAGCGTGTAGGCGTCGCCGCTCTCGGTACGCAGCGCCCTGAAGTGACGGTGGTCCAGCGTGACGATCACGTGCGTCCCCAGGCGCCGCGCCAGCGTGACGACGGACGCATCGACCGCACCGAGCGGGAAGTCGGCGTACTCTTCGACCAGAGCCGCGATCTCGGGCCATTCTTCGCCGAGCGGCGCCTCCACCTCGAACAAGTCCAGGTCGCGCAGAAACGCGGCCTCCGCGCTCGGTCCGAGCCGGCTCGCCAGGAAGTACGTGACTTC
>DATMAH010000346.1:0-3883 GCA_035583735.1 Dehalococcoidia bacterium | reverse complement strand
GTCGGCGTGGCGCTCGGAGTATCCGTCGGTGTATGCGTCGCCGCGGCCGTCTCTGTCGCGGACGGTGGTGGAGCGGTTGGCGTCGGCGTGGGCGTTGCCGTCGGTGTCGCAGTACTCGTGGGCGTCTCCGTCGCGGAGGCCGTCGCGGTGGCGGTTGGCGTGGACGTGTCCGTCGCGAGGGGCGTCGCCGTGGCCGTCGTCGCCGGCGTTGCGGTACCCGTCGGCGTGGGCGTGGCGGTCGCCACGTCGGTCGGCGTGGGCGTTGGTGTACCCCCGATGAGCGGGCAGATGGCCATGACGAGCTCCTCTCGGATGGCGCCCACAGCCGAGAAACTGGGGGCGCCGAAGTAGTTGCCGGGATCACCCGCGATCGCCTGCAGTTCCCCTTCGCTTACGCCATCCCCAATGCCGACGGCGAAGAAGGTCACGCTGCCGCGCGCCGCGTCGGCGATTGGCACCGGATCATTTCCCGTGCTCTGGCCATCGGTAACAAGGATTACGACGTCCGCCGCCTCCGGCCGCCCGTTGAGCACCAGCTCGTCGATTGCAGTCGAAAGGCCCGCCGCGGTGTCGGTAAAGCCACCCGCCTGTTGAACGGCGGTGATCGTATTCGTCGCGACCGCGTTGCTGCCCGTGAGTGGCAGGACCAGCCGCGCTCCTGTGCTGAACATCACGGCGCCGATCTTGCTGGCGCTCTCGCCGAGCGAGAAGGAGTTGACCATGTCCACCGCAAACTGCTTCTCGAGCTGAAAATCCGCCGCGCTGATGCTGCCCGACTCGTCGAGGACGAGCATGATGTCGAACCGGGAAGGGCACAGCGGTGAGGGCGCGGGCGCCGTGGGCGTGGGCGTTGGTGATGGCGTCACCGACGGGTCCGTCGTCGGTGTCGACGTCGGAGTCGGCGCCGGGCACAGGTCAGCCGTCATCGTGCTGACGAGGGGCGCGAGCGATGTGAACGCCGACGCGAAGTAGGCCGCCCCGGGGTCGGCTATGCCGTCAATTTGACTGGCATTGACTCCCGATCCGACCCCGACGGCCATGACGCGCGTCCCGGCGGCGCGCGCGGCGTTCGCGGCTGACACCGGGTCGCCCGGCTCCGTTTGTACGCCGTCGGTGACAAGGACGATCACGTGCTGCGCGCCGGTTCGGCCGCTCGTGGCGAGGTGACTCTGGGCCAGCGTGAGCCCTTCCGTGATGTCTGTCTGACCGGGGACCTGCACCACCGCATTGAGCGTGTTGGTGAAGATCGGCAGGCTTGGCGTGAGCGTACGCACCAGGCGGGCATTGGTCGAGAACATGACAATCCCGCCCTGCGTGGCAGTGGTGCCAAACGTGAACGACTGGGCGAAGGAGATCGCGAATTGCTTCTCGAGCGTGAAGTTCTGGCTCGAGATGCTGCCGGACTCGTCCAGCACGAACATCAGGTCGAACGGCGCCATGCACACCGGCGGCGGGTCAGCCACGCTCGCCCTGCGCGCCGGCAGGGCCGTGGCCGCAAGCAGCAGGAGGAGCGCGATCCCAGCGAGGATCGTCGGACCTGGTGGGAATAGCGACCGTTCGTTCGTGGCCATCCTCCGGCGACGCGGGACGTGCGATTGATACTCTATAGATGAGCCCTCCTCGCCCGTCCAGACGCAGCGTCAACCTGGCGCGTGCGGGCGAAGGGCCCGATGTGGCAAGCGGTCCCGCTTGCCCGACGCCCCTATATAGGGCATAACTATCGCAGCTATAGGGGATACAGGTCTTTCTAGACTCCGGAGGATGGAATGGTCACCGCCCCCACGCGCGTAAACACGGAACGCGTCTACTACAACTTCCAGGGCCAGCTACCCCCCGTGCGGCTCGAGCCCGAACCGGTGACCCCGCCGGCCGAGCGAGACGACCAGCTCCCGAAGCTCATCACCGACACCACGCTCCGCGACGGCGCGCAGGACAGCCGCATCGCCATATTCCCGGCTGAGACGCGGCTGAAGTACTACGACCTGCTGCACAAGCTGGACAACGGCACCGGCGCCATCTACGCCGTCGAGGCCTTCATCTACCAGCGGCGCGACGTCTGGACGCTGGAGAAGCTGCTGGAGCGCGGCTACGAGTGGCCCCGCGTGACGACGTGGACGCGCGCCACGCCGAAGGACATCAAGCTGCTGGTCGAGGTGTCGCAGGGGAAGGTGAAGGAGACGGGCATGCTCGCCTCCGCGTCCGACCACCACATCTTCGACAAGCTGGGCTACGCGTCGAAGGAAGACGCGATCGAGAAGTACCTCCAGCCCATCGTCACGGCGCTGGAGCACAACATCACCCCGCGCATCCACCTGGAAGACTGCACCCGCGCCGACATCTACGGCTGGGTGATCCCCTTCATGCTGCGCGTACTCGACGAGAGCAAGGGCATCGCCAAGTTCCGCATCTGCGACACCATCGGCTGGGGCAGCCCGGACCCCTACGCGGCGCTGCCGTGGGGCGTGCCGCGCCTGTTCGACGTGCTGCGGCGCGAGACCGGCGCCGAGCTGGAGTACCACGGCCACAACGACTTTGGCCTGGCGACGGCGAACTCCATCGCCTCGTGGCGGTACGGCGGCAAGAAGGTGAACGTGGCCTTCGCCGGCCTCGGCGAGCGCACCGGCAACACGTCGCTGGAGCAGATGGCGGCGGCGCTGATCCGCCACTACGGCGACCCCGGCTTCGACCTGACGGCGCTGGAGGAGATGCGCCAGCTCATCGACAGCGAGGTGATCCCGCTGAACGACCGCCTGCCGCTTATCGGCGACGTGTTCACGACGACGGCAGGCATCCACCAGGCGGGCGTCGGCCGGCAGGACGCCGCGCCCGGCGGCCTCATCTACCTGCCGTTCGCGGCGTCGCTGTTCGGGCGCAAGGAGGTGGAGCTGAACCGCATCGGCTCGCTCAGCGGCTCGGAGGGCATCATCTCGGTGCTGAACCGCGAGTTCGAGCGGATGGGCAGCGAGACGCGCGTGAAGGAGACCAGCCGCGTCGTCAAGCAGATCTACGACCGCATCCAGGACGAGTACAACGGCCAGTACGACGAGCAGCACGACCACTGGGTGAACTCGCGGCGCACGTTCTTCACGTCGGAGGACATCCTGGAGCTGGCACGGGAGTTCGGCGCGATCTAACCGCTCCGGCGCACCGGCAACCGCGGGCGTCGCCCTCATGGCGGCGCCCCTTGCATTTCCATTCCTGCAACGCATCCCACAGGCGCTCCTGCCAGCCGTTTGTCCCTCTGGCAACCCGCGTCGCGCACCATCCAGTCAAACTCCGGTTGACAGGAGGACACGAGATGGATGCATGGATGTGGGTCGTCATCATCGCCGCGATCGCCGCGCTGGTCATCGTCGCGGCATCAGCGGCGGCGCTCTACCAGCAGCGGGATCGCAAGCGCTCGGAGCGGCTGCGCGGGCAGTTCGGGCCGGAGTACGACCGCGCCGTCGACGAGGTCGGCGACCGGCGCCGCGCCGAGGCGAAGCTCGAGGAGCGCCGGGAGCGCGTCTCCAGGCTGCGGCTGCGCGAGATCCCGCGCGACGAGCGCCGCCGGCTGCAGGACCAATGGGCGGCGGCGCAGGCCCGCTTCGTCGACGAGCCCGAGTCGGCGATCGACGACGCGTGTCGCCTCGTCGATGAGGCGATGCGGGCGCGCGGCTACCCCGTCGGCAACGACTTCGACCGCCAGAGCGAGGACATCTCCGTCGAGTACCCGTACGTGGTGGACAACTACCGGCAGGCGGGGCGCATCATGGCCGCGCGGTCGGACGGCGACGTCTCCACGGAGGACCTGCGCCAGGCGATGGTGCACTATCGCGCGCTGTTCACCGAGCTGCTGAACACCGCCGGGGCGCCTCCGGCGGTCGAGCGCCCGGGCCGCCGG